>CAYUAN010000001.1:0-8522 GCA_964442545.1 uncultured Prolixibacteraceae bacterium
TCTTTTATAAGTACACAATAAACATAAACAGCATAAGACCGAGTATGAAAATGAATATCCGAAAACCAATTACCATTCTTCCGGCCTTTTTGAAAGTAGTTGAAATTTCCTCGAAATCCTGTTCCAGATCACTAATTTCCACATGTTCAATATGCAGCGTGTAGATAGTTTTTTTCAATTCCCGGATTAAGTCTTGGTACCGTTCTCCCAAAATATTTAATCTTTCCGCGACAAAATTATTGATAATCGTAAAAATTGCGCAAGTGATAATCACCGGTACGGATTTCCACATTATTGCCGTTTCAAATTCATTGCTCTGCATGGAGATAAAAGCAAAAAAGGCCAGTATAGCCAATGCAATAAAAACAAATGCCATCGCGCTGATTTTTGCAAAAGGATATTTGGGAGCCATCTGTTCGGCCGATTGCAGCAGTTCGTCAATTCTTTTTTGCTTTTGCTTGTTTTCAACCTGTTCGAAATCGAAGCTTTCTTGCTCAGGCTCCCTGCGAGTGGATTCATTGGCCGTGCTGTCCAAAATTTGCGCACCATGGTAATGCGAATAAGGTTCTTCATTCGTTTTTTTGGCAAAAAATTTTGTCCGATCGGCTTTTTCTTGTTCCATTAATTTTAAAAATTGCTTGAGCGATAAATCAAGCTTTTTGCTGACAAAAATTTAAATGAAACATAAAGTTAAGTTAAAAATGTCTTCGGAACGAAAATCATTTTCATAAATCGCTTTGTCAGAAGTTAAATCAAATCTATTGTTCTGGTTTTCACGGAAATTGCAAAAAAAATAACAGAACGCTAATTATCGTTAAAAAATAATCTTATGTCTAAATATATTTTACTTTTGTTTCCTCAAAAACGTTAAAAATTATGGGACTTTTACAAGATATTATAAGCAATGCAAGGCGGTTGAATAAAACAATTGTTTTACCGGAGGGTGACAGCGACCGTACTTTGAAAGCCGCGGATGTGGTATTAAATACCAACATCGCAAATATCATATTACTGGGCGACCCCGGTATTATTGCAAAAAAGGTGAAAGATTTCGGCCTGAACGGAATCAAGAAAGCCGAAATTATTAACCCGAAAGATCATCCCAAGCGCAAGGAAATGGTTGATTTGCTGTACGAACTTCGTAAAGGCCGCGGGCTGACCCGTGAGCAAGCCGATGAATTGGTGAACGACCCTTTGTATCTCGGGCCGCTTTTGATTAAGGCGGGTTATGCCGATGGTGAGGTGTCCGGTGCGGAGCATGCTACCGGCGATGTGTTGCGTCCGGCTTTTCAAATTGTGAAAACCGCTCCGAACAGCAGCGTGGTATCCGGTGCCTTTATTATGATAGTGGAGGATCACCGTTATGGTGACGACGGCATCATGGTATTTGCCGATTGTGCCGTAAACCCCAATCCTACGGCTAAACAACTGGCCGAGATTGCCGTGGCTTCAGCGGATACGGCACGTAAGATTGCCAAAATAGAACCTCGTGTGGCAATGTTGAGCTTTAGTACAAAAGGCAGTGGTAAGCACGAAGATGTGGATAAAGTAATCGAGGCCACTAAACTGGCACAAGAGATGGCCCCCGATTTGGCCATCGACGGAGAAATGCAGGCAGATGCCGCTTTGGTGGAAACCGTGGGTAAGAAAAAAGCTCCGGGCAGCAAGGTGGCCGGTGTGGCAAACGTATTGGTGTTCCCGACACTGGATGCCGGAAATATCGGTTATAAGCTGGTGCAACGTTTGGCGGGCGCCGAAGCAATCGGGCCGGTATTACAAGGAATGGCCGCCCCCATTAATGACCTGTCGCGCGGCTGCTCGGTAGATGATATTGTAAATCTGATTGCCATTACAGCCAATCAGGCAGGCGGAGAATCTTAAAAACCTAATATACCTGAAAAATGCAAGAAGAAAGATTAGAAGATTATGCACTAAACAGAAGTGCGAAAAAGCAAAGTGGCGGAATTAAAGCCGGACTGGTGGGCTGCGGCTCCATGGGGCAGGAAATAGCCATTTTAATCAGTAAAAGCGGTATCGATGTTACTTTCGTGGAGGTATCCGAAAAACGGATTGCCAACGCCATTATGAAAATGGAAGAGCAAATCGAGGTCGCCATTAGTCATTGGGGAATGACCACAAGCGATAAGCGGGCCATTATGTCGCGGATTAAAGGAACGACCAACTATGAAGATTTGGCCGATTGCAACATTGTAATTGAGGCGATTAATACCGCTAAATGGGTACCCAATCAGCCGACACGCCGCAAGGTGTTCCGCGAAATTGAAAAAGTGGTAAGCAAGGATTGTGTGATTGTTTCCAATGCTTCTACCATCGTAATCGCCGACCTGGCTACCGAGCTGAAATACCCTTGCCGCTCCATCGGAATGCACTTTATCTCTCCGGTACTGACCACCAAGATTATTGAGGTAAACCGCTGTATCAATACCAGCGATTCGACCATTAGTTTTGTTCAGCGTTTTGTGCGCATGATCGGGAAAGAGATTATTAAAATTTACGGTTCTCCCGGAAATATCAGCACCCGTCTGATTGCGCCGATGATCAACGAGGCCTGCGAGCTCCTGATGGAAGGTGTGAGTACGGTTGAGGATATCGACAAAACCATGAAAGTAGGTTACGGAATGTTGCGCGGGCCCTTCACCATGGCCGACCGCAGCGGTTTGGATAAACTGACCAAATGGATGGAAGGACTTTATAATGAGTACGGAGATCCTCGCTACAAAACTTCACCGCTGATTCGCCGTATGGTGCGGGCTGGAATGCTCGGCTTAAAATCCGGCGAAGGTTTTTATATGTACGAAAACGGCAAAAAACTACCCAAGTCGGGTTCGGTATTTAATTTAGGTCACGAACAAAAACTCTTTTAAGCGATGAAGATATTAGTAATAAACAGCGGAAGCTCTTCGATTAAATATCAACTGTTTAATATGGAGACGGGTGAAGTTCTGGCCAAAGGTTTAGTAGATAAAATCGGTTTGAACGGATCGTACATCAAAAACGAAAGAAATGATGGCGACAAGGTAAAACTTGTGGGCAATATATATGATCATCAGGGAGGTATTGAATATGTTTTGGGTGTTTTGACCAGCGAGAAGCATGGTAGCCTGAAAGACCTGGAAGATATTGATGCCGTTGGCCACCGCGTGGTTCACGGGGGAGAGGCCTTTAACGGCAGTATTATGATTACCGACGAGATGATTGACAAAATGGAGGAGCTGATCGAACTGGCTCCCTTGCACAATCCGCCGAACCTGAAAGGTATTTATGCCGTTACGGGTTTATTGCCGGATGTGCCGCAGGTGGGCGTGTTTGATACGGCTTTCCATCAAACGATGGAACCGCATTCGTTTATGTATGCCCTGCCTTATTCATTGTATAAAAAGTACGGAATACGTCGCTACGGTTTCCACGGTACCAGCCATCGTTATGTCTCGCAGCGGGTATCCGAATTGATGGGAAAAGACATCAAGGATTTGAAGATTATCAGTTGCCACCTGGGTAACGGGGCTTCTGTTGCGGCCATTAAACACGGCAAATCGGTAGATACCAGCATGGGACTTACGCCGGTGGAAGGCCTGATGATGGGAACCCGTACGGGCGACCTGGATGTAGGCGCGCTGACCTTTATTATGCACAAGGAAGTAATCGGCCTGGAAGCCACCAATACTTTGCTGAATAAGCATAGCGGAGTGCTGGGAATTTCCGGCGTGTCCTCCGATATGCGCGAGGTGGAAGAAGCCGCTGCCGCCGGAAACGAGCGTGCGAAACTGGCTTTGGATATGTATCAATACCGTGTGAAGAAATACATCGGAGCTTATACCGCCGCGATGGAAGGTGTTGATGTGGTTGTGTTTACCGGAGGTATTGGTGAAAATGCCGATGATATGCGCAGCAATATTATGAATGGCTTTGAGTATCTCGGACTGGAGTTTGATGATGCCAAAAACAAAGGCGTGCGTGGTAAAGAAGTTGAACTGACAAAAGATTCTTCGAGAGTGAAAGTGTGGATTGTGCCTACGGATGAGGAATTGGTGATTGCCCGTGATACTTACGAAATAGTGAAAGCTTTAAAGAAATAGGGCTTCAAAGGAATATAAGCCAAGCCGCGGGATCATGTTCCGCGGCTTTTTTATTTTCCGATCATTTCTGCCACCCGCTGACCGTCCACGGCGGCTGAAACGATGCCGCCTGCATAACCCGCTCCTTCGCCGCAAGGAAATAAGCCTTGTATTTGCGGATGTTGCAAACTGTCCTTTTCCCGTGGAATGCGCAATGGCGAGGAGGTGCGTGATTCTACCCCGATAATCACCGCCTCATTGGTAAGGTAGCCCGGCATTTTCTTCCCGAAAATCGTAAAGCCCTTTTGCAGTCGTTTGCCGATATGTTCGGGCAGCCACATATGCATGGGTGATGAAATGATTCCCGGCTGGTACGAGGTCTGAGGCAAATTGTTGGATACGCGTCCTTTGACGAAGTCGAGCATGCGTTGGGCGGGTGCTGTTTGCCCTACACCGCCGTTGCGATAGGCCATTTGCTCATATTCTTTCTGAAATTGCAATCCGGCCAAAACACCGTATTCCTTATAAGCATCCAGGTCTTCAGTGCGTATTTCCACAACCATACCCGAGTTGGCGAACTTATTATCACGGCCCGAGGGCGACATGCCGTTTACCACAATCTCGTCCGGGGCGGTGGCGGCTGGCACGATAAAGCCGCCGGGACACATACAGAATGAATATACGCCGCGCCCGTCCACCTGCTGCACCAGGCTATAGGCCGCCGCCGGCAAATAATCATCGCGCACGCGGCAGTGGTATTGTATGCTGTCAATCAGTTGCTGCGGATGCTCAATACGTACGCCCATGGCAAATGATTTGGCCTCCAGTAAAATATCGTTTTCGTGTAAGAGCTCGTAAATATCCCGCGCCGAATGGCCGGTGGCCAGAATCACTGCTTTGCCCTCGAAGGATTGGTCGCCTACCTTTACTCCGCGGATTTTCCCGCTTTCGATAATCAGTCCGTCCACACGGTGATTGAAATGAATGACTCCGCCTGCTTTCAGTATGCTTTCCCGGATGTTTTGAATAATGCGCGGCAGTTTATTGGTTCCGATATGGGGATGGGCATCCACCATGATATCCGGATCGGCCCCGTGCATGCGCAGAATTTTCAAAACATCCTGCACATTGCCCCGCTTTTTGGAACGGGTGTAAAGTTTGCCGTCGGAGAAAGTGCCCGCGCCGCCCTCGCCGAAGGCATAATTGGAATCGGGATTCACGATGCTTTCGCGATTGATTTTGGCAATGTCCAATTTACGCTCGCTGACGGCCTTCCCGCGCTCCAGAATCACGGGTTTATAGCCCAATTCGATTAAGCGTAATGCGGCAAAGAGTCCGGCTGGCCCCGAGCCGACAATGATTACCGCTTCTTTGTTGCTGACATCGGGATAATCCGGCATGAGCTTTTCTTCGGGCATTTCTTCCCCGATATAAAGCGCGGCACGCATCAAAATTTTGACCTGCCGTTTACGGGCGTCAATGGAGCGTTTGATAATTCTGATGCCGCTGATTTCATCAGGGCTGACACCCAGTTCATTGGCGATTTTAGCTTTGAATAATGCTTCTTTTGCCGCTTCTTCCGGGCTGAGGTATATTTGAATTTCTTTAACCATTTATTTTAATCTGTGGTAAATATCTTTCCCGATAAAGTTGCAATGCCAGCAAAGGCTGATATGTTCTTTTACCGGATAATTTTATTTCGACAAAGGCCGAGGTGCTATAATTTTAAGTCTGTAAAATGGAAGTTCTCCTTCCGATATACAAGTTAAAAATAGTGCTTTTTTATTGATGGTGTCTATTTCTTTTCTCTTCCGTTTTTACTCTTTCCACAATCGTCCTTGCCAGGTATTCCGTTCGGCCAGGCGTTTTTCTATTTTTTGCAGAATTTGGTCATTGCGGATTTTCCCCCAGGAGGGCCCGGCCAGAAATCGCGGGGGAACCTCTCCGGCAAAGCGCTCAATGACAAAAGCCGGATTCAGCCGTTCCACAAAGTCCACGATAAAGTCCACATATTCGTCCAGTTCAAAAAAACGGTAGTTTTCGGGATTGCGGGCATAGTCTTTTTCCATCGCCGTACCTTTGATAATTTGCAGTTGATGAAACTTAATATTGTTCAACGGCAGCCGCGAGAGGATTTCCGCCTCGGCCAGCATTTCGTCCCGGCTTTCGCCCGGCAAGCCGAAAATCATATGGCCTCCGGTTTTCAAGCCGTAGGAACGGGTGAGTTCCAGCATATCCGTCAGGTTGCGGAAGTCGTGCCCGCGATTAATGCGCTTCAGCGTTCTGTCGTAGCAGGATTCTATTCCGTATTCCAGAATTACATAATGCGTTTTGGCGACATCGGCAAAAAACTTCAGTTTTTCTTCATCCATACAATCGCTGCGGGTGCCAATCACGATTCCCAGAATATCCTCGCGTTCCAATGCCGGGGCGTAAATACGTTTCAATTCCTCCAGTGGTTTGTAGGTATTGGAATAGGCCTGAAAATAGGCCAGGTATTTCGATGCTCTGCGGTAGCGGTTAGCGTGGAATTCAATGCCTTCGTTTATCTGTTGCTCAACGCTTTTCGAGGGGTCGTTATAAGATGGATTAAAGGCGTCGTTATTGCAGTAGGTACATCCGCCGCGGCCGGCTTTCCCGTCCCTGTTCGGACAGGTGAAACCCGCGTCGATGGTTACTTTTTGCACCCGCCCGCCGAAAGTGCGCTCGAAGTATTGCGCATAGGCGTTAAAACGCCGCTGATGGCCCCAAGGATAATCCTGCATAATCTTTTGTTTTGCGATGCAAGAATACGAAATTTAAGGGAGCGGGTTTTATTTGATTCGGACAAAACAGAAACAAAGAACCATAAAATCGCAATGCTAAAAAATGTTCGTCCTATCGGTTCTCTTACAAATACTCATAAGTATATTCCACCTTCCGCACCGGAATATTTTTCTTGTTGAATTCGGTTTCCTTAATCAGAAAACCGCGCGCATTATGGGATAACTGAACCCGTTTTACAGGCTGCTCATTTTTGTTATACAGGATAAGAACGGATTTTTTCATAATGTTTGGATTTGGATTTTAGGGGGCCTAATAATTTATAACATACCTTAAACGCGAAGATAGTGAACATATTTCAGTAAGTTAAATATGAATTACTCTGCCTTCGAATCGATGAGCTTAAGCAGTAGTTGTTCCACCTCTTCCGCGCGCGGACGTTCGTTTAAGACGAAATGATAAACGGAACCCACGGTCCATTTGCGGGCGATTTTTTCCACCAGCTGTTCGCGCACCACCCAAATCATCGGGCGGCTTTCCCGGCGCGTTAGCTGCTCAATGGCTTTTGCCCAGCCTTTACCGCCCAACTCAAGCGGGCCTATTTCGTCAATCACGATACAGTCCGCATCATCGGGAATGTTTTGCAGAATGCGAATCCCCAATTCTTGCCCTTCGGCATTAAAATAAAACTTGCCGTAGCGCTCCCGGCTTTTATCCTCTTTAATGGAACATAGTTCCGCACTCGTTTTGCTTTGCAAATCAATAAGGGTATAGCCGCTGCGTTCGCCGTTTTCGTAAATAACTTTCGATAGAAAACCGGCCGCTTTTACATTTTTGCGTTGTAAACGATTGATTACCTTTTCCACAAAAGTGGTTTTTCCTTCCTGTATATTTCCGCTAATGATAATCACCGGCGGCAACTGGCGGTTCTTTTCCGTAATTACCAGTAACAGCTTTTGCGCAAAGGCGATTAATGTGGCAATGGACTGCACCGGATGGCGGATAATTTCTTTTGCTTTCGGGAAGGCGGCCATGCTGGCAGGTAAAACGGCAAATGCCAGTTCGATGGCCTGATATAAATTCGCGAAGCCGCGCCGGTAAAGGATGGATTTGATAATCGGGTTTTTCAGTTCTTTGCTGATGGAGGCGAAACTCACCAGTACAAAAGCCGCCCGGATATTCATCTTTATGCCAATCATCAGTCCTTGCCAACTGAACAGCCCTGATGAGGTGTCGGGCTGCATAAAAAGTCCGGCCAGGAGTGTAATGGCCACAAAAAACAACCAAAAGGAGGGCTTGCGCAAATGCCGGAACGAATTGCCGTAGCGGTAAATCGTAAAAGCCACATAAGCTCCGATAAACAGGGCCGTTACCCAAAGGGGGAAATTGTTGATGATATAAAAACCGCCAATCAGACTCACCAGATGCACAAGCAGCAACCAGCTCGAATAGCGGTCGTCGCTGGTATGTTCGAATAGTGATTGCGACACCTGTTTTTCATCCTTGGTGTAAATCCCCGACTCTTCAATCTGCCGTGCTTTACCACCGGTAATATAACCCAGAAAGCCGCCCGTCATTCCGATGATTCCGTAAATACCGAATATGGCCGCCACGGCCATGTCCGCGTCCAGATTTTCCCAGTGAAATTGCTTAACGGAATACCGGTACATCTGCTCCAGCATC
>CAYUAN010000002.1:0-2029 GCA_964442545.1 uncultured Prolixibacteraceae bacterium
ATTTCAGTCAATTACAAGCTGCCAGCCAACGTATGGAAAAATACCTCAGCGTTAACTCTACTCCTTTTATCTATCGTGCGGTTTTTTATGGCAAAGCAAATCTGGCCAGTGAACGTGAAGATGTCAGCTTGATGAATATCAATATAACTGACGGCTATAACTTTTTCAACAACAGCGCTTCCGATTACCGGCAGGTAGGTTATGGCGCCAGTGTAAACGGTAGTCCCATGCCAGTTTCGTTCAAAGATGACGATATTCTTTATCGATTTCCCATGAATTACGGAAATACGGATTCCTGCGATTCGGAATGGGAAGTAAATATACCCGGCTTGGTTTTTATTAACGAAAAAAAACACCGTGTAAATACGATTGACGGCTGGGGAACCATTACAACTCCGTACGGAACATTTCAATGTATTCGTGTTAAATCGGAGGTGCAACAATTAGACACAATTTTCTATTCCTCCAATAATCAAGGTTTTAAAATCCCTCAGAAATACACAGAATATATCTGGCTTTCAAAGTCCTTAGCCTTTCCGGTTTTAATTGCCAACATTCCTGAACTAAGCTTTCCCACAGTGGAATATATTGATTCGGCTCGACAATTTGTCGGTATTGAAACCGTAACACCGACAAACACGGTTTCCTTAACAATATTTCCAAATCCTGCAAGGGATGTGGTAGATATATTGGTTGAAACAGAAGGCAACAATACACAAGGTTCCATAAATATTTTCAATGCGCAAGGGCAATTAGTATTTAGGGATTTGTTTACAAAAACTTACACAAAGAAATTTAATCATGAGTTAGCTCCGGGAGTTTATTTCATTCGTGTGAAAACACCGGATCACACTCAAATAAAGAAACTAATCATTCAATAATATGAAAGCATTCCATGCTTACGATATAAGAGGCATCTACAATCAGGATTTCAATCGTGAAGATGCCTATAAAATCGGATTTTTCTTACCCGAACTTCTGAAAACCAACAAAATTTTGGTTGGCCGTGATGTGCGAATCTCCTCACCGGAGGTTTATGAAGCACTTAGCCGTGGCATCCGTGATGCCGGAGCTGATGTGTATAATGCGGGCATTACCACCACCCCCATGATTTATTACCTTACCGCAAAGTTTGGGTTTGATGCTTCGGTAATGATTACCGCCTCGCATAACGGCAAGGAATACAACGGCATGAAAGTTTCCCGTAGCAATGCCTTACCCGTGGGCTATGCAGAGGGCTTGAATAAACTTGAAGAAATGATTCGCCAGGCGGTACGGGTTTTCGCAGAACCGGGCAAGGAAATTGATTTTGAAAAACACGGCGATTATTTAGCTTTTCTACAAGGTTTTCGCAATAATGTAATTGATACCCTGGATGTAACTATCGATTGTTCCAATGGAATGGCGGCATTGTTTATCAAGGATTTAATGCCCGAAAACACACATCTGTTATATGATGAACCGGATGGAAACTTCCCCAATCACGAGGCCAATCCGCTGAATCCTGAAAATGTAGTGGACTTGCAAAAAGCCGTTGTGGCCAACAAAAGTGATATCGGGGTGATATTCGACGGCGATGCCGACCGTGTAATGTTTGTGGACGAGCAAGGCACATTTATTTCACCCGACCTAATGATAGCCGTTTTAGGCCATCATTTTATGGACGGAAATGAAGAAGTTCGCGTATTGCAGGATATACGCACTTCGAAAGCCGTTAGCGAGTATTTGAATAAAATCGGGCAGGCGGACGTACATACCTGGCGTGTGGGACGTGCCTTTGCTGCGCCCAAACTACGTGATATCGACGGACTTTGGGGCGGAGAGTTGGCCGGACATTATTATTTCAAAGATTTTTACTATTCCGATTCCGGCCTGTTGGCCATGCTATTAATTCTGGAGGTTGTCGCTACATTCAAAACAAAAGGCATTTGTGTTTCCGAGTTAATTGGCAAGATAAAAGCTTATGCAAATTCAGGGGAAATTAACTTCAGAATAGAAGATAAGCAAGGAGCGATGGATGCTGTTAAGA
>CAYUAN010000003.1:0-2339 GCA_964442545.1 uncultured Prolixibacteraceae bacterium
TAAACCGGTTCTGCTAGATATAGTATATTACAATTGCGCGGGAATTTGTCATCCGCTTTTACAGGAATTGACTTGGGCGGTTGACAGAATAAATATGACTCCCGGTAAAGATTTCGATGTAATTACGCTCAGTTTCGACCCTTCGGAGAATGCCGGCGATGCTAAAAAGTGGAAAAGAAGTTATTTGCAAAGCATGAAACGTAATGTTCCCGATTCCGCTTGGTTTTTCTTAACGGGCGATAGTTTAAACATTGCTAAACTAACGGATGCAGTGGGATTCAAATACCAACCGAGAAAAGGAATGTACGTCCATGCAGGTTGTGTAATTTCAATTACACCCGAAGGCAAAATATCCAGATATATTTATGGAGATACGTTTAACCCGTTTGATTTACAAATGGCAATTATTGATGCACAGAATGAGGAAATCCGACCAACATCGGCAAAACTCTTACAGTTTTGTTTTAGTTACGATCCGGAAGGAAGAAAGTACAAATTGAACATTACGCGCATTGTAGGCGGAGTTACTTTAATTGGAGTTTTGGTGTTTTTATTGGTTTTAATATTCAACAGAAAAAAACAAGGAGATATAAATGGCTAATGGAACAGCTGTTTTAGCCGGAAAGAGCTTTTATGAGGAAGGTACTACTAAAGCCAAGGGCGGAATCGCCGCATGGATTTTCAGTACCGATCATAAACGAATCGGATTATTATATCTTATATCCATAGTTACATTTTTTATAATCGGCTTACTCATTGCCGAGTTAATCCGTTGGGAATTAATTGCACCCGGTGAAACAATTGTTGATGCGGAAACTTACAACAGATTATTTACGCTCCACGGTGTAATTATGATTTTCCTTTTTATTATCCCGGGGATTCCGGCGATATTCGGGAATTTCTTTTTACCAATCCAAATAGGAGCAAAAGATGTTGCCTTCCCGAGATTAAATCTGTTTTCTTGGTGGTTGTATATGACGGGAGCGGTGCTGGCAATAGCTTCGCTGTTTTTGCCCGGCGGTCCGGCTGATACCGGATGGACGTTTTATGTACCGTATAGTGTTCGTTCCGGTTCCAACGTAACCATCGCTTTGTTGGCTGCATTTATCCTCGGATTTTCATCGATATTAACTGGATTGAATTTTGTAACTACAGTTCACCGGTTAAGAGCGCCGGGAATGAGTTTTTTCAAAATGCCGTTGAATATTTGGGCGCTTTACGCAACGGCGTGGATTCAAGTGATTGCCACTCCGATTATCGGAATAACATTGTTGTTGATTATGATTGAAAGATTGTTCGGAGTCGGAATTTTTGATCCGGTCTTGGGAGGTGACCCGGTTCTTTACCAACATATGTTTTGGATATATTCACATCCGGCTGTTTATGTGATGATTTTACCTGCGATGGGCGTAGTTTCGGAAATTATTGCAACTTTTTCCAGAAGAACGATTTTTGGATACAAAATGGTAGCGTATTCATCTCTTGCCATTGCTTTTGTTGGTTATTTGGTTTGGGCGCACCATATGTTTACCAGCGGTTTAAGCGAAACGGCTGTTGTTTTATTTTCTTTACTTACTTTTGTTGTGGCGATACCCAGTGCCGTTAAGGTTTTTAATTGGGTCGCTACAATGTATAAAGGGTCGATTGATCCGCGAACGCCGTTTAGATGGGTGATGGTATTTATTTTCCTGTTTTCTATTGGCGGGTTAACCGGATTGGTATTGGGTTCACTTGCTACCGATGTCCATTTGCACGATACCTATTTCGTCGTTGCTCATTTCCATTTTGTAATGTTCGGAGGTGCAGGAACAATATTTATAGCGGCAATGCATTATTGGTTCCCCAAAATGTTCGGAAAAATGTATAATGAGAAAATCGCAAATATCGGGGTTTATCTTTTTTTAGTATCGTTTTTAGTGCTTTATTTTCCAATGTTTCTTTTGGGATATAACGGTCAACCCAGAAGGTATTTCGATTATTTGCCGGAATTTCAAACATTGCATGTAATTTCTACGATTGGTGCTTGGTTGATGCTTATTACAATAACGTTGATTGTATGGAATTTGGTGCACGCTTTGATTAAAGGTGAAAAAGCTCCGGCTAACCCGTGGGGAGGAGTTACACTTGAGTGGCAAACTTCTTCACCGCCTCCGCTTGAAAACTTCGAGGAAATTCCAACCGTAACAAAAGAAGCATACGATTTCAGTCAATTAAAGGAAATGGAAAATGGCATCAAATAATTTAACTTCGCATAATGCTCACAGACATCGGGACGACGTTGGAGCAAAACTTGGAATGTGGTTATTTCTGTTTACCGAATTACTTCTGTTTGGCGGAAT
>CAYUAN010000004.1:0-3361 GCA_964442545.1 uncultured Prolixibacteraceae bacterium
TGCACCAGCTTCCAGCTTCTGTCTTCTGTCTTCCAACTTCTATCTTCCAGGTTGCCGAGCGAAGTCGAGGCCCGGGCTTCCGACTTTTTCCCCGGCCATGCCTCCATATTCACAAAAACCTTAATTTTGCCGCCCAACCATAAAACCAAATTGACATGAACAAAACAACGTACAATATTCTGGTTCCGATAGACTTTAGCGAGCAATCGCTTTTTGCATTGGAACAAGCCATCGGCATAGCGAAAGCGGTGGAAGGAAATCTGAATCTGCTGTATATTCACCACGATAAAAAGGGGGTATTATCCAAACTATTCAGCGATGATCAGGCCGCGCTTTTCGATAAAGCCGTGGAAGAAAAACTGCTGCAATTAGCCCGAGAAAAATCAACATCACACGGCATAAAAATCGATTTCGAATTGGCACACGCGACCAGTGTAGCTACAAAAATCATTAATGTGTCGGAGGAAAAGAAATCGGCAATGATTGTGATGGGCAAGGGCCGCCTTTGCGATGAGGGGATGGAGATGCTGATTATCGGCTCGGTAACTTCCCGTGTAATCCGTTATTCCAAAATTCCGGTAATCAGTGTGGGCCACAAAGTAAGCAATTCGCAATGTAAAAATATTCTGCTGCCGCTTGATTTGACCAAAGAAACGCGCCAGAAAGTAAGCTGGGGCATTCAGATGGCACGGATTTTCAATGCCAAAATCAAAGTAGTATCCGTACTTTGGGAAAAGAATAATGCAGCGGTGGTAAAGCCTTTGGTTGCTCAAATGAAACAGGTAACCGGCTTTATCCGTAAGGCGGGCGTGGAAGTGGATGCGAAGATTATTGAATCGGACAAAGGTTCCGCTTCACTGGTTCCTTTGTTAACCAAATATATTGAAGAAGAAGATATCAATCTGGCATTGATTATGACCCAGCAAGAAAACGATATTTCACAGTTTTTCCTGGGTTCCACAGCTACAGAATTTATCCGTAAGTCGCCGGTTCCCGTAATGTCGATTACCCCGCGCGAAACCGGTGAAATTATTTGGGGATTCTAATATGAAATTATGAGCACACAAAAGCAAATTGATATCATCAGCATCGGAGATGAGCTGTTAATCGGGCAAGTGATTAATTCCAATGCCTCGTGGATGGGGCAAAAGCTTAGTGCGCAAGGAATGCGCATCGGCAGGATGCTGGCCATCGCCGATACCCGTGAGGCAATATTGGAGGCCTTGGAAAACGCTTCGCGCAAAGCAAAGCTGGTGTTGGTTACCGGAGGACTCGGCCCAACCAAAGACGACCTGACCAAGGATGTGGTTTGTGAGTTTTTCGGAAGTAAATTAGTGCTCAATGAAAAGGTAAAAGCCCATGTGGAGCGTTTTTTCAAAAAACGGGGCCGCGATTTGACCGAGTTAAACTATTGGCAGGCGATGGTGCCCGATAATTGCACCGTGATTCATAATGAGGTGGGCACCGCTCCGGGCATGTATTTCGAGAAGGAGGGAGTGCATTATCTTTTCATGCCGGGCGTCCCCATGGAAATGCGCTACATTATGGAAAACTGGGCCATTCCCTATTTCAAGAAAATATGCAATCCCGAGGCTTATGTGGTAAAAACGGTTTTGACGCACGGAATGGGCGAGAGTTTCCTGGCGGATAAAATCGCGGACTGGGAAAACGCCCTGCCTGCCCACTTCAAATTGGCCTATCTGCCCTCACCCGGGCGGGTGCGACTGCGCATTAGCGCTCGTGGTACCGATGAGCGGCAACTGCAACAAGAGCTTGACGAGCAAATTGAAAAACTGAAAAATTATATCGGGTATTTAATTTACGGTTATGATGATGACACATTGGAAGCCGTTGTAGGCCGGATGCTTAAAGAGCAAGGGCTTACGCTTTCCACTGCCGAAAGTTGTACGGGCGGATTGATTGCCCATAAAATCACCACCATAGCGGGCAGCTCCGCTTATTTCAAGGGCTCGGTTGTGGCTTATGCCAACGAAATAAAAGAAGAGATTGTAGGAGTAAAAGCCGAAACTTTGGCAGCACACGGCGCGGTGAGCAAAGAAGTGGTTTTGGAAATGGCCGAAAATATTCGCGCGAAGTTTCATACCGACTATTCCCTGGCGGTATCAGGTATTGCCGGTCCGGACGGTGGGACGAAGGAAAAACCCGTGGGCACGGTTTGGATTGCCGTAGCAGGACCACGAGGAAGCAAGGCGAAAAAGTTTCTGTTTGGCGGTGAGCGAGTACGGAATATTGATTGGAGTTATCAATCGGCTTTAAATATGTTGCGAAAAGAATTGCTGTAAATATATTTTATATCAGCAAGTTAATCAAACTTATCCGGCAAAAAATATTCTTCAAAATAAATTTGGTCAATCGAAAATTTTTAACTTATTTTGCACTCCGTTTTTGGAGAATGAACATTTAAAGATTATAGAGATGTCAAAAATTTGCGAAATAACAGGAAAGAAAGTGATTACAGGAAATAATGTAGCACATTCAAACGCACGTACCAAGCGTCGTTTCTACCCGAACTTGCACGTAAAGAAATTTTATATCCCCGAGGAAGATAAATATATCACCCTGAAAGTTTCCGCAGCCGGAATCCGCAAAATTGATAAGTTGGGCATTAGCGCCTGCATCAAAGAAGCACGTGAAAAGGGATATTTGAAAAAGTAAACGCATTAATTTATAATGCTGTAAAGCCGATGCTGAAAAGTGTCGGCTTTTTTATTGCTGACTTCAGGTCTTTGCCTTGAAGGCCATTGAGCCAAGACGAGATGCCGGCTTTGAGGAGGCCGAACGAAGTCCAAGCCCCGGCACCTGATTTTGAATCCCCCATACCCCATTTTTCAAAGGGGGACAGCGCGGCGGTGGTGCGCGTAGCGGAGATTTTGGAGTTGGCTTCCCGGTGGTTTTGCTACTGATTTTCAAGTGTTCTCTGAAAATTGTTTTAGCCGGTTTTTCAAAGAAAAAACGGCTAAAACCTTGTCCCCCTTTGGAAAAGGGGGAACCAAAGGGGGATTCTTTCTCGGTGGATTTTTTGAGAAAGTTGGGTTTGGCTCGGGACGAGTCCTCTGCGCGCTGCGCGCTCGCGGAATCTGTGCCGAAAGGAAGGATTCCTGCGCTTGGTTTTCGCTTGCAGAATGGTTCAAAAAAGATATAAACCATCGGCATCTCGACTACGCTCGATGACCTTTGGTAAATGGGCTTGGCACGGAACAAGTCCGCTCCGCTCGAAACGAGCTCGCGGAATCTATGCCCCAGCTTCCAGCTTCCAGGTTGCCGAGCGAAGTCGAGGCCCGGGCTTCCGGCTCACTCCTTCAAGAACTTGGCCCGAAACACCTTGCCTCCGGTAGTTTCA
>CAYUAN010000005.1:0-10571 GCA_964442545.1 uncultured Prolixibacteraceae bacterium
AATTTACCGCAACTTGCAATAAACAGTGCAAGCATTACAACTAATATAGACTTTACGTTTCTCATGTTAGTTTATTTAAATTTACGATTCTTAATTTGTTTCTAATTAATAAAATTTCTATTCTCAAAATATGCGGCAAAGGTATGCATATCTATTTCTAATATGAAATAAAATCAGCTTTTTTTTTACCTTTTAATTATCATTGCTAATTCACTAATACGCAAGATTATAAAATAGGTTACTATTTTACTCTCCTGCCATTATTAAATTTAATCAAGTGTGCACCTTTAACTTTTGCTTTTAATTCGGCCAACTTGTCTGCAGCTTCTTCTTTAGAACTGAATTTACCTACAGAATAAAGATACCAATTACCACTCTTATATTCATAAATATCTGATTCTTTCAGACCATATTTATATGCAAGTTTTGCAATTGAGTACGGACGGCCGTTTGAAGCAGCAATCTGGATGCGATAAGTATCGCCCGAAGGATTCATTGGATCTTTATCCATAATCATACTGTTGGTTTTTACCGGCTCGCCTACATACTTTCCGTCAACAAACACGATTACGTAAGCACCATTCACCGGCACAGACTTACGATGTTCCTTAGCCGCACCGTAGTTATCGAAATGCCCTACAGTATAACGGTATCCTGATTTATAGGGGTCTTCAAATACTTCCTCATTAATCTTTAATTTTTTGGCCAGGACATCAGGATCAGACTTTCCGCCAAATACAGCAGCTACCTGAACACGGTAATCAATACCGGAAATTTCAGTCTGAACGGCTTCCTGCTCCTCCTTCTCCTTCGATTGCTGTGCCAGCAATTCTTCCTGAGAAAGCTTAATGGTTACATTATCCACAAATGTTTTTACGCGAACGGTAGTATCTTCATCATAGGTAAAACTTCCTTCGAAGCTATAGGTCTTTGGCTCAAGTTTTCCCGTTGCCAGGGTATAATTAAAGGCCAAGGTAGCTGCATCAGGCAGTTTATCCCACTTAATCTCCAATACCTGGTCATTAAAGCTGAAATTTCCACCGGCAGAATTAGCCTCGGTAACGGTAAATCCAACAGGAATTTCCTGGCGATAAGTTCCCGATCCGTTTAAACTATCTTTCTTAATTTCCACTTTCACATCATAAGTGGTATCATTCTGTGCCGTTACCGGCATTCCTGTGGCAACAACAACATCTGTCCATACCGGAGTTTGTTCTTCCGTTTGAGCGAGTGATGTATCAACCGGCTCAACAGGAACAATTTCAATCTTTTGCTTTTTCTCTTTCTTTTTACCAAACTTATAGGTTAGTCCTAAACCGGTAATTGAATAAATATCATTCACATCGGTACCTTGCCCTATATAAGCATCAACGTCATCAACAAATGTATTACGGAAACTTGTCTCCACCAAAATACTGAAACGCTCCGAAATCCGGAATTTCAATCCACCACCCCAAGGAATCATCAAGGTTTTGTCCGATGCGGTTTTATATAATTTACCATCCAGGTAACTTGTCGCATCATAATTAATCATACCTACACCACCAAAAGCATATACAGTTAGAAAACGGTCCGGTTTAAATCCAAACAAACCCGTAAAATCAATATTTACATCTAAATGATAGTCGATATAATCCGTTTTTGAAGTAGCCACAGGATGCGGAACATCAACCGGTGTCCATTCCGTTCTATAACCACTAAATACCCCTTTAGCAAAGCCTGCCTGCAAACCCAAAAATTTATTTAACCTGCGATATATCATGATTTCTCCGGTAAATGCCCCCTCACTGCTAAACCATCGGGAGAAAGGATTATAGCTTGAGGCGGCATCACCCCATAAAAGAGAAGCTCCTCCTTTAGCGGCTAGCTCCCAATTATATATAATCGGCTTATTTAAATCTTGATTGGAATCATTTACGTCCTGTGCACTTACTTCTACCGAAATAAACATAAGAATCAAGGATACAAAAAAAAGTGTAGTGATTTTTCTCATAATATTTTTTACTTACAATATATATAAATTTTTTTTATTTGGTTATTAGGTATTACTTCATATCTTTGCCGCAAAGTTAAAAAATAAAATCACAATAATCTAATTCTAATTGTCTGTAATGAAAAATTTATATGTGTTATTAGCCTTAATGTTACTTACAACAGCAATATTAAGTGCTCAACCTTCCAACTCGAAAAACACTGATGATATAAAAGGTGATTCCACAGAACAAAAAAATGATAAAATCAAATACAACAGCTGGGAGCTTGCTCTTATACTTGGCATGGGAAACTATTACGGAGATTTAGCCAGCAATAACTTCTTTCCGGGCGGCACCAAAAGCGGAAACCTTAATTGGAATGCCGGACTTAAGTTAAAGTATAATTTCAGCCGATATTTCGGATTTCAGGGAGATGTAGGTTATAGTAATCTGGCCGCGCAAAAAACAGATGGCGGAGACTACTACCAAGGCTCCACCTTTGATATGGATTTAGGTGTATTCATTAACATGGCCACTCTTTTAGATCCTCATAAATACAACAAAAAATGGTATTGGGATATTCAGTTCCTCTTTGGCGGCTCAAAATACAACAGTGATTTGTATGACGCAAATGACAAGCTGCTACAATCCGGCGATGATTTGCCGGGTATGGTAGGCATCGGATCAAATGTACAATTCCGTATTAGCAAACATTTGGATCTGGGATTAGACCTGCGGGTAAACTTTGTAGGAAATGACAAACTTGACCTTATTGAAAAAGGGAAATCTAATGACGCATACGGACATTTTGCCATTCAACTGGGCTACACTTTCGGAAAGAATGAGGAAGCTTATAAATGGAATCCTTTGAAAGACGAACTGAAAGAGCTATGGGATGCCGTAAATAAAAATGCTGATAATATTGATTCGCTTGACAAGCGGGTAACCCTGTTAGAATCATATCACGGAAAGGGAACCGAAACCTTGGCTGATGACGATAATGACGGTGTAGCCAATGAGTTTGACCTCTCACCCAACACCCCTGAAGGAACATTGGTTAATTTCCAGGGTATTCCGATTCCGATTCCGGTACAAGATACAACAGCCCAAAACGGCGCACGCGTTTCTTCAGAAGCCGGTTCGGGAACTGTGTTAGGATCTGTTTTCTTCGATTACAACCGCGCTACTGTTAACCGCAGCGATTATAAAAAACTGGCATCCATTGCACAATACATGAAGATGCATAATGGTGCCACCGTTAAAATTGTAGGACATACCGACAAGCACGGAAGTGATGAATACAATAAGAAACTTAGTGAGAAACGCAGCCAAAAAGTTTTGGATATTCTCGTAAACGGATTCGGCATTGACAAATCCCGCTTTGAAGTGGTTGCCGAAGGTAAAAACTCTTCTTTATCTGATAAATATGACGACGTTAACCGCCGCGTTGACGTAATAATAAAATAAAAACTCAATAAATACTAAATGGAAGCCCTGCTGAAAAGTTGGGCTTTTTTTATGTAGTTTTGTTATACAAACGTAATTAATTAATTCTTTTTTCTATGAAAAAAACTATTCCTGATTTATTCGAAGAAAGTGTAAAGCGGTTTAAGAACAATGTTTTGGTATGGGAGAAACCTGCCGGTGCAAAAAAATATGAGGGCATCCCCTATGAGCAAATTCATAACGATGTATATAATTTCGGCATCGGACTATTGGAGCTGGGGTTGCAAAAAGGCGACAGGGTTGCACTTCTGGCCGAAGGCCGTAGCGAATGGTTGATTTCGGAATTAGCGTGTTTATATCTGGGGGTAATTGACGTGCCCTTATCGGTTAAACTTAACGAACCCGACGAGTTGAAATTCCGCATTCAACACTCGGGATGTTCGCATATTATCACCTCGGTCAGGCAGTTGGATAAGGTTCGTAATATTTTAAATGAACTGCCCGATATCAAATCCGTAATCGTTATGGGTACGGATACGGACAGCACGCTGAACGAAAACGAATTGACATACGAATACGTGCTCGAATCAGGCAAAGAAAAGCGCGCCACGCGCCTCGAAGAATTTAATACGATTTGGCAAAGCATTGAGAACAATGACATCGCCAATATCAGCTACACCTCGGGAACCACAGCCGACCCGAAAGGCATAATGCTCAGTCACCGGAATTATACGGCAAATGTGGAACAAGCCAATACCTTGATTAAAGTTCCGGAGTGGTATTCATCACTTTTAATCCTTCCATGGGACCATTCATTTGCCCACACGGTCGGCTTATATACCCTGATTCAAAACGGAGCCAGTCTGGGCGTAGTAGAATTAGGCAAAACCTTGATGGAAACTTTGAAAAACATTCCCAAAAACATTAAAGAGGTAAAGCCCACTTTCTTATTAAGCGTTCCCGCATTGGCCAAAAATTTCCGGAAGAATATCGAGAAAGGTATTGCGGAAAAGGGGCCGAAAGTAGAGAAGCTTTTTCAAAAGGCCTTGCAAACCGCCTATAAATATAATGGCATAGGCTGGGATAAAGGTAAAGGAACGCGGGTTTTCCTGAAACCGATGCTTTGGCTTTATGATAAACTATTATTTAGCAAGATTCGCGAAGGTTTTGGCGGCCGCCTGGAGTTTTTTATCGGAGGAGGCGCGCTTCTGGATATCGACCTGCAAAAGTTCTTTTATGCCATCGGTATGCCGATGTATCAGGGCTACGGATTGTCGGAAGCTGCACCCATAATATCATCGAACACGCCACACCGGCATAAGATGGGCTCGTCCGGTTTTTTGGTGCAGAATCTGGAATTAAAAATCTGCGATGATGACGGAAACGAATTGCCGCAAGGCGAAAAAGGCGAAATCGTAGTTAAAGGCGAAAATGTAATGCTCGGCTACTGGAAAAACGAAAAAGCAACAGCAGAGACCCTGAAAGACGGCTGGCTTTATACCGGCGATATGGGCTATATGGACGAGGACGGATTTTTATATGTGCTGGGACGCTTTAAGAGTTTGCTGATTGGTAATGACGGGGAGAAATTCAGTCCTGAAGGCATTGAAGAGGCCATTGTGGAACAATCGCCCTTTATTGAGCAGTGTATGCTGTACAACAACCAGAATGCCTATACGACAGGCTTAATCGTGCCGGACAAAACCTATGCTAAGAAGTGGGCCAAAGAGCAAAATGTGGATTTAAAAAGTGAAGAGGGACAAAAGCGTTTCCTTGAAGCCATTCAAGAAGAGCTAAACCAATATTTCAAAGGAGGAAAATATGAAAGCATGTTTCCCCACCGCTGGCTTCCTGCAGCCATCGCTGTCCTGGACGAAGCTTTCACCGAAGAAAACAAGCTGATGAACTCCACTATGAAGGTAGTCCGCGGGAAAGTAACGGAATACCATAAAGAACGCCTGGATGCGCTTTATGCTCCTGAGGGCAAGAATATCATCAATAAATTGAATATGGATTCCGTGGCTAAGCTCGCCTAAGGCTTTTTGTAACGCCCCATTCCCTGCAAGCGGATTTCCTCATCACGACGGGTTTCAAACTCGGGCATAATTCGTTCGCCCGCAGGCTGTATTAATTCTTTGGCATTATTTCGCGCATTGCTGATTTCCGGTGATATCGGATAGGCGTTCATTCGGTCGGCGGGAAACGAGCGCATCATCCTGGTAATTTCCGCCAAAGGAGTATCCGGATTCAACCACCTCTTTTCCTGTTCCGGTTCCAAAATCAAGGGCATACGATGATGAGGCAGTTTTTGCATTAAACTGTTGGGCGGAGTGGTAATAATCGAAAACGAGCGCAGCAGCTCCCCCGTTTCCGGGTTTTTCCATTCGTCGAAAATTCCCGCCATGGCAAAAGGGCGCACACCATCTCTCAGGTACACCAGATAGGGTTGTTTCAAACCTTTATCCGTTGTTCCTTCGATAAATGCATCGGCAATTACCAGACAGCGCCGAGAACGAACCGGTTTACGGAAAGCGGGTTTATTAATAATATCTTTCGCACCGGAATAATCGGGCTTATTTTCTTTATTACGGTCGCCTTCGGCCCGTGCATTAAACAAATACATAGGCTTTTTCGCCCAATAGGGTGTCAGTCCGAAAACCATCAAATCAAGATGCCGCGGGTGAGCCGATGTTACAACGGGAGCAAGTTGGCCGGGAGCAATATTATAGGACGCTTTCCACTGAAAACCTTCCGGTGCAAGCACATTAAAACGCTTTTCGATGGTTTCCACCTTTTGCACCAAAATATAGCGTCCGCACATAATCCAAGAAATTAAAATTTGAAGCTCAAGCCCAATGAAGGTAAAATCGGCAATTGGTCGATGCGCTCGTTTGTAACACGGTCAATATAAAAGATATTGTTCCGGTTGTACACATTAGTTACACTAAAACTAATTTCAAGCAATGAATTTTCACCCAAAACAAACTTCTTTTTCAGGCTCAAATCCAGACGATGATAATCCGGCAATCTTTTGCTGCTCAATTCACCATAAAGAATTCCAACTGTTCCGTTTGTCGTGGTATAATCCGTACCGATACCACCATGGAAAGTCTGCTGCTCATAGTTACCCAAAGTAGGCGTAAATGGGAAACCACTCCCGTAATTCCAGCGGGCGCTCAGCTCCCAGTCATGGCGTTTTCCTAATAAATAGGTCGCCAGGAAATTCACATTATGACGACGATCGAAATGGGGAGCATATTCAATTATTCCATCATTACGCGTGCTGTGTCCTAATGAATAAACCAGCCAGACATACATGCGCCGGTAATCATATTTTAAGGATACATCCACACCCTTTGACAGGCCTGATTCAATGATAAAATCTTTTTTCAAAAAATCAGGTTTATCAATATAATCCTTAGTATCATCAAATACTTTATTTCGGTTGATGTTGGTTAATTGATCATACCATTTTATGTAGCCCTCTACATTAAATGTAAACTTGCGTCCTATATCGTATTCTACACCCAGAATCAAGTGTTTGGCTTTTTGTAATTTATGGGTAATATCCTCTCCGTTAAATGTTGTCGGTAAATCTTCAGGTCCGGAAATAAAGCCATAAAACAGATTTACCACATCACGGTCAGAGGCAGTGGAAATCAGGTTTTGCGAGTAAAAACCTCCGGCCATTTTAATTCGTAAATCTTTAGTCAGATTATACTTCATAGATAAGCGCGGTTCTAAAGACATTGTTGCCAACGAAGCATAATAATGCAAGCGTAAACCCGGAAGAATAATGATGCGCGGAATATCTTTACTTCCCCGCACTTTGGATTTGGAAAGATTTCCAATGTTCATACGTCCCGTAATAAAACCTGCTATTTCGGTAGTAGATTCTTTTTGAGCTATCTCACGATTCAAACTATTATAAAAAATAAAATCGGTATTAAAGCCTTTCATCTCAACCCCGTATTTCAGCCGGTGCTTTCCGAGGAAGTAAGTAAAGTCCAGACCCATATTAAAACCGCCCACCTCGCTGCTCCGCGGATTGAGCGAACCGTCAGTCAACTCAATAAAGTAATTCGAATACGAGATATTTCCGGATAATAACATCGGAGAAGATCCGGGGACAAGGGTAAAACTCATTCCGCCACCATAGGATGTCCAGGCATAATTCTGAATGGTTTGATAACTTACCTGGTCATTAAAATTAAAACCAAAAATATCGGCACGCGTACCGTTAGCCGCATTAAACGAAAGCTTACCATAAAAATCAGCAAATGTAAAAGGCAGGCCGTTTCCGTCATTCACATAAGGATAAATAGTGGTTGATGTTTTGTCAATATATGATTTTTTTGCCGACAGCAAATAGGAAATACTTCCTGATTTATCATCCTTTGCCTTAGATAAAGGGCCCTCCAATAATATCTTGGCTCCGAAGGTGTTTACATCCACTTTACCGGCAAAGCGTGTCGGGTTACCGTAGCGGGTTGTAATATCCATTACTGATGATATCCTGCCGCCATATTCGGCACCAAAACCACCGGTATAAACATCGGCTCCGGCAATGATATCGGCATCGAATACCGAAAACAAACCGATGGAGTGGAACGGGTTATATACAATCATTCCGTCAAGCAAAACCAGATTTTGCACGGGTGTACCTCCGCGAATATAGAGTTGGCCGCCCTGATCGCCCGTAAAAACCACACCGGGCACCACTTGCAGATATTGGGCAATATCAGCTTGTCCGCCCACCGTAGGAATCCGGCTCATTTGTTTGGTCGTAACCTTGGTAACAGAAATCGAAGGATCATTCTGGCGGGTCTGTTTTTCCGCTGAAATGGTGGCTCCTTCAATTTCATAGGCACCCTGAACCAGAAAAAACTTTTTATTGAAAATTTCACCGGCTTTCAAGCTTACCTTCTGCCGCAGCGTATCAAAACCGATATAAGTAATCAGAATTGTATAATCACCCGGAGGCACTTTGGAGATTGTAAAATACCCGTTTATATCCGTCACATCACCATAAGATGTTCCTTCCAATTGTACATTGGTATATAAAACCGGCTGTTGGCTTTTTTTCTCGTACACGCTGCCGCGAACCGTTGCAAACTCTTGGGCATAAACTCCTAAGCTTAGCGAAAACAGTACGATAAATACAGTAAACTTTTGTAAAAAGTGTGCCATTTGATTTTGTTCCTGTGTGTGCTCCGTTTTTACGGAAGCACAAAGATGCAAAAAAAAAAGTTGCGGAAAATATAATTTCCGCAACTTTGATATTTTTATAAATTAACCGGGTTATTCCATGTTCAAACCCGATTCTTCCAACTGTTTTTTACGTGCTTTTCTCAACATATATTTATTGGTCAAGTCTTCTCCCGGCTTAATCAGAATGGCCACAATAAGTTTCAAGGCCAAACCAACAAAACCTTTCCCGAAATGCTGTTCAATAATCGGTTCGATAAATACTTCCGATATAATAAACAGCGCGATGGCCACAAACATAACAATTGTTCCCGCCTTTCGCCCGATTTTGGCTTCGGTAAGGGCATCAATGGTTTCGTTTAATTTGATATTGGTATCGTGCAGCTCATTATTGGTTTTTTCAAGCTTTTCGTTGGTCTTATTCAGCTTCTTCTGCAGCCGATCACTGATTTTTGTGATAATTTTTACCTGGTCAACTAATTCTTCATAGTTCTCAAGCAAGTTCTTATACTCAAGCTGCAATTCTTCCTTAGAATAATTATTCTTTTTCAAAAACGCTTTACTGCGTTCCAGGAAATC
This sequence comes from uncultured Prolixibacteraceae bacterium, assembly GCA_964442545.1. GTDB lineage: Bacteria > Bacteroidota > Bacteroidia > Bacteroidales > UBA1556 > UBA6267. The sequence goes on from CAYUAN010000005.1 coordinate 9,207, forward strand.
TGCTTCACGTTGATATATACTCTTTTGCTTGGCCATTTTTCAAAGGCTATTCTTCTTCAACCGCAATCAACTCAAAGGGCAATCCGCTCACATCTTCGTAATCCTCTCCCGTTTCCATCATCTCCTCATCATCCTCTTCGTAATACCATTCCACCATTACATCGTGGCCATCGGCAAAAACGACCTTAACTCGTTTAAAAATCTCCAGGATATACTTTGACGAGCTGGTATTAAAATACTCCAGATTTACCTTTACAATAGTTTTCTGCGCCGGAGATTTTGCATATTCCTCTAACCAGGTTAACACAGGATTAAAAAATTCGAATGTATTTTCCGGAATTGAACGGCCGCTAATCTCAAGCACTCCCGTAGAAGCGTCAAATTTTATTTCCGGTGTTTGTTTTGTTCCTTCTATAAATAAATTATCCATTTTCTTCTTTTTAATTTGTCAAATATCAGTTTTCTAAATCCCTATATTGTTTCCTAAAAATTTTCTTCCTAAAACGCTTTTTCTTTCTTTTTGTTTTTCGAAACACGAACTCTTAAATCAAAAAACGTAAGTTTGTCATTCACTTGTGTAAAGTGATATTCGAGTTTCTCGCCCGATTTACGAGCCATATCAATCATACCTAAATTAGCGCCTCCTTTTTTGGAAATCTGGTTGTTATCCAAAATTTCCCTGTAGAACTGTCTCAACTCATCTTTGGATAAGGAGTTTACTTTATCCAGGCGGGTTTTCAGCTTTTCCACTTCCTCATTTTTCATAAAATTACCCGTAATGATGTTGTAGTACGAATCATCAAAATACATTTCCAACATCGCTTTACGCGTGGTAAACTCTCCTTCCACTTCAGCTTCGGCATGATGATACAAATTCTGCATACACTCCACCAGTACGTTAAATATTTTCTTCTTCACACTACTCTTTGCCTCCTCCGCCTCTAATCGAGACTCAATAATTTGAAGCACCATAGTAATGATGTCGGATGTTATTTCCCCCTTGAATGACAGGATAATATGATTATCCATCATAGAGCGAAATTTAGCATAAACATTCATATTTGTGATTATTTATATTTGGCACTAATTTATAAAATTTTCTTAACAATATTGATTAAAATCTTATTCCTATTACAAGAACATCATCGATCTGTTCATAATCTCCCCGCCAATTCAAAAATTTATCATTAAGCAGCTTATACGCCTCTTTTAAATTATTGTTCGATAATTCCAATAATATTTCCTTGAAACGGCGCGACATCAGCTTTCCTCCTTTGGGGCCGCCAAACTGATCGATATATCCGTCGGTTGTTATAAACAGAAAATCACCGGGCTCCACCTTTATCCTGCGCGCAGAAAACTTCT
>CAYUAN010000006.1:0-21740 GCA_964442545.1 uncultured Prolixibacteraceae bacterium
TGGTCTGCCCAGCTTGTCGAAAGCCATGCAAAAGGCCAAAGGCAGCCTGTTTCCCTTTGGCTTCACTTATCTGCTGAAAGCCCAAAAAGGGAAAGGCGTGGACACTATGGACCAGATGCTTACAGGAGTATTGAAAGAATATCATTCCACCGGTGCCGCCGTGGTTTTACAAGCCGAAATCCAGGAAGAAATGGTAAAGCACGATTTGAAATATATTGAAACAACCGGCATTTTCGAGACCAACGATCGCGCCATTAAAAACTGGAAAAACTACGAGCACATCCAGCATAAACGGAAGCGTTGTTTTGTGAAGAAATTCTAATTTAGCGGATATAGACCACAAACTTAGTTTCAAAAAACTCCTCTTCGAAAAAATCGCTGATGGGATATAACTGATGCTTGCGGTTCAAACTTTTCAATTCTTCCTGAAATTCACCGCCTTTCAAATACAATATACCGTTAGGAATATCATTAAAGCCGTTTTTGCGCCGCACTTTATACGATGCCCATTTGTAAAATTTCGGCAAAGCCGTTACCGCCCGACTAATCACAAAATCATACGATTGCTTGATTTGCTCGGCACGAATTTGCTCCGCCTTGGCGTTTTCCAGCTCCAGGTAACCGATGGCATTCTGCACCACTCTGATTTTCTTTCCGATGGAATCCACCAGATGAAAATTCGCCTTGGGAAACATGATGGCTAAAGGAATTCCGGGGAAGCCGCCTCCCGTCCCGATATCCAAAATCGCCGTCCGGTTTTTAAATTTCAACACCTTGGCGATGGCCAGCGAATGCAGCACATGGCGCTCGTAAAAATGCTCCATATCCTTGCGCGAAATTACATTGATGGCCGCGTTCCACTCTTCGTAAAATGGTTGCAGGGCCGCAAACTGCTCCAATTGGCGATTGCTAAGGCCGGGAAAATATTTTTGAATCAAATCCATAGGGCAAATGTAACAAAAAAGCACCGCAAAGAACTTCTTCGCGATGCTTCCTGAGAGCCATCCATGGGACTCGAACCCACGACCTGCTCATTACGAGTGAGCTGCTCTACCAACTGAGCTAAGATGGCTTGTTGACGGCGCAAAAGTAAAAAAATAGCAAATACAAAAATCATCTTTTCGCATCAACAATGCTATGTGAATAAACTTAGCGAATGCGGCTGATTAATCACGGCTTTGCATACTACTTTTATCCTCAACTAAAATGCGGACAATGAAAACCAAAACAATACTACTCTTTCTTTTTTTGCTGGGATTTGGCATTCTGAGCGCACAAAGGCAAAGCACCGAACAATACATTGAAAAATACAAACTTATTGCCATCGACGAAATGCTGGACTATCATATTCCGGCATCCATCACCTTGGCTCAGGGAATATTGGAATCGGGCAGCGGAAACAGCCGCCTGGCCGTACAGGGCAATAACCATTTCGGCATCAAATGCCACAGCGACTGGAACGGGCAACGCATTTATGAAGATGACGACAAAAACCATGAGTGTTTTCGTAAATATACCGAGGCTGAAGACTCCTATCGTGATCATTCACTTTTCCTAAGCCGTAAATCGCGTTATGCCTTTTTGTTCGACCTGAAAACCACTGATTATAAAGCTTGGGCCAAGGGCTTAAAAAAAGCCGGCTATGCCACCAACCCCCACTATCCCAAACGGCTGATTGACCTGATTCAACGCTATAATCTGGATCAATACGATAAAGTGAGCAAAAAGGAGTTGGAGAAAATGATTAAGCAGGCCAAGTCGGACAAGAATAACCAAAGCATTATCCCTGAAAAATACCGCGACCGGAAAAAAGAAGCTGAACCCGGCCCGGCAGTTACCACAACTGCTACTAAACCACAAGCGGCAGGACACAGTCGCTATCACGAAGTAAATTACCATAACCGTATCAAATACATCGTGTATCGTCAAGGCGACAGCCCTGAGAAAATCTGCGCGGAATTTGATTTATGGTGCAAACAGTTTTACAAATTCAACGACCTGAAACCCGGACAGAAAATACAAGCCGGAACCATTATTTACCTCCAGCCCAAACGCCGCAAAGGCGATGTAAAATACCATGTGGTAAAAGGCGGCGAAAGTTTATGGGAAATAGCACAACAACACGGCATTCAGCTGAAATGGCTGCTCAAGCGAAATCATTTAAACGAAAAGTCGAAACTACGTCGCGGGCAGCAACTTTGGCTGCGCGATACGCGCCCGGAAAATAGTGCCAGTTTCTAAAAGGCGGCATCATTTTTTATCCCTGATTTTAGCATAAAAGAGTTTATGCCTGCAGCTCTGTGTGCGCAGATTCTCCCACCATTTCCCACCATCACAATACACTAATTTAATTTCTATTTTTCAATTAGTTATAACTTTTTTGCAACCTTTTCGTATTAACAATAGTACAAAAGTTATCAACAGAGTGGGATAAAGTGGGAAAAAGTGGGATTTTTTGTAGTAAATTAGCAACCGAAAATTGAAGACGTGGTAAACATCATTGGTTCATACGAATGCAGAGTGGATGCAAAGGGCAGATTGACACTCCCGGCAGGCCTCAAGAAACAATTGCTTGAGCTTGTCAATGAGGGTTTTGTGTTGAAACGCTCGGTCTTTCACAAATGCCTTGAGTTGTACCCGATGAGCGAGTGGAACAAGGAAGTGGAAGGGGTAAATAAGCTCAATCGCTTCGTCAAAAAGAACAATGATTTTATCCGGATGTTTATGGCGGGCGTAAAGCAGATTGAAATGGACAATGCCGGACGTCTTCAAATTTCCAAAGACCTGATCAAATTTTCAGGCATCAAGAAGGAAGTGGTGCTCACTTCCGCGGTTAATAGAATCGAGATATGGGATAAGGCAAGTTACGAAGCCGTAATTAGCGACCCGGATGTTGATTTCGCACAATTGGCCGAGGAAGTAATGGGTGGCATCAGTCCTGACGAGGAAAAGGAAGGCTAATTACAAAAAATCAAAACTGTTGATGGGATACCATACCCCTGTTTTATTGGAAGAATGCATCGAAGGATTAAATATTAATCCCGATGGCACCTATGTGGATGTTACCTTTGGCGGTGGCGGCCACGCGGTGCGCATTCTGGAGCGGCTGCAAGGCGGTCGGCTGTACGCCTTCGACCAGGACAGCGATGCGCAACAAAACAGTTTCGACGACCCGCGCTTTACCCTTATTCCTCAAAATTTCAAATACCTGAAAAATTTCCTAAGCTTCTACAAAGCTGTTCCCGTGGACGGAATCCTGGCTGATTTGGGCGTTTCGTCCCATCAGTTCGACAGTGCCGAACGTGGCTTTTCCACCCGTTACGACGGGCCCCTCGATCTGCGCATGGACAGCAGCAAAGGACAAACAGCCGCCGATTTGGTAAACGAAGCCGATTTGGACACCCTGGCCCGCATCTTCCGCAATTATGCCGAAGTGAAAAATCCGGGGACAGCCGCCAAAGCCATTATCAATTATCGCAGCGAGAAACCCATTCGCACGACCGGAGAATTAAAAGAGGCATTGAAAAGCTGCACACCGAAAGGCAAGGAAAACAAATATTTCGCTCAGATATTCCAAGGATTGCGCATTGAGATTAACCAAGAGATGGAAGCCCTGGAAGCTATGCTCAAACAATCCCTCGAGGTACTGAAAAGCGGCGGGCGGCTAGTGGTTATTTCCTATCACTCGCTCGAAGACCGCTTGGTAAAGAACTTTATCAAATCAGGAAATTTCGAAGGGAAAATCGAAAAAGACTTTTACGGAAACGCTGATTTGCCCTGGCGCAAAATCAGCCGTAAACCCATAACACCCTCGCAGGAAGAAATCGACCGGAACCCGAGAGCACGCAGTGCAAAACTCAGAATAGCGGAGAAAATATAAATGTTTGGCAAGAAGAAAAACATAGCACCCCAAAAGAACCGCCCGAAAGCGGAGCAGCCGGCAGAGGAGAAAAAATCCTTTGGCCGCAAGTTCCGTTTTTCGTTTGGCAAAGGGGAAAAGAGTGAAAAGAAAAAGCACTCCCGTTTCCGCTTGCTTCGCTCCATAGCGTCCTTGCTCGACGGCAGTTTCCTGCAAAGCGATTTTGTGATGCGCAACTGGGGCCTCACCCTCTTTGTTTTCGTATGGATACTGATTGCCATAATGAACAATTATTCGGCCCAGCGCAAAATCCGCCATATCGACAAGCTGAAAAACGAAATTAAGGATTTGCGTGATGATTATATCAGCACCAAATCGCAACTGATGTACTCGACAAAGATGTCAGAAGTAGCGCGTCGTTTACAAAACCGCGGTATCAAAGAGCCCCTGAAACCGCCTTTCAAGTTATTCATCAAAACAAAGGAGGATAGCAATGACTGAGGAAGGTAAAAAAGGCATTATCGCGCGTATTTATATCATTTTCGGCATAATCGCTATTGCTGCATTGGTAATTATTATCCGCATTTTATTCATTCAGATTTACCAGGGCGAAGAGCTGAAAGCCAAGGCCCAAAAGCAGAGCTTCCGCGAAACCGTCGTGAAAGCCATCCGCGGAAATATCTATTCCGACAGTAACGAACTCCTGGCCACATCCGTTCCCATTTACAATCTGTATTGGGATGCAAAGGTGGTTAAACCCAATGTGTTTGAAGAAGGCATCGACTCCCTGGCCATCGGTTTTCACGATATCTTTCCGCAAACATCGGTATCCGTTTACAAAAAGCGCTTGCGCAATGCCTACCGACAAGGAAAACGCTATTTTCTGCTGGCGCGCAATGTGGAGCATTCGCAGCTTAAGAAAATCAAACAGCTGCCCATACTCGGCCTGTCAAAATATAAAGGTGGTTTGATTATCGAGAAATTCGACCGCCGGAAACGGCCCTATAAAAAACTGGCCCAGCGAACCATCGGTATTTACAACAAAGTACGCAAAACTTATGTGGTAGGACTGGAAGGCGCTTACAATGACGTACTGAAAGGCCAGGACGGAATGCGTATCGAGCAGCGTGTGGCCGGAGGATGGCGTCCGCTTTATACGCAAGACCAAACCCTGAGCGAACCCATCAACGGTGACGATATCAACACCTGTCTGAATGTAAACGTGCAGGATGTGGCCGAAAGTTCGCTGGAGCGCCAATTGCGTAAGCACCGGGCCGACTGGGGTTGTGTTGTGTTGATGGAAGTGCATACCGGTGAAGTGAAAGCCATTGCCAATCTGGAACTGGATACCGCTACGGGAAACTATTACGAGAGTTTCAACCACGCTATCGGCTCGGCGGTTGAGCCGGGCTCAACCTTCAAACTGGCCTCATTGATGGTGGCTTTGGAAGATAAAAAAATAAATCCGGACGACATCATCAAAACCGGAAACGGGGAAATGGAATACAAAGACCGGAAAATGAGCGACTCTCATAAAGGCGGTTTCGGTGATCTGACCGTAAAGCAGGTTTTGGAAAAATCATCAAACGTGGGCGTATTCAAGATTATTTTGGGTGCCTACGAAAACAATCCCGACGCTTTTATCAAAGGTATTTACCGGATGGGATTGAACAAACCTTTGGGGCTTGAGATTCGCGGAGAAGGAAAACCATACATTAAAAATCCGGAAGATAAAACCTGGTCGGGTATCAGTTTGCCCTGGATTTCCATCGGATACGAAATGGCCATTACACCCTTACAAATCCTGACCTTTTACAATGCCGTGGCCAATAACGGAAAAATGGTTAAACCCATTTTTGTACGTAATATCAGCCGCACGGGCGAGGTGGTAAAAGAATTCGATCCTCAGGTAATCAATCCGCAGATTGCAAGTCCGCGCACCATCAAGATAGCGCAAGAAATGTTGGAAGGTGTGGTAAAAGAAGGTACGGCTGTTATCCTCAAATCATCGCCCTATCCTGTGGCCGGAAAAACAGGAACCGCCCAAACCAACTACAGCCGCCGTCAGGGACGTATGCGCTACCGGGCATCCTTTGTGGGTTATTTCCCGGCTGACAATCCCCGCTACTCCATCATCGTGGTGATTAACAATCCTAAAGGCCCGGTTTATTACGCGAGTCAGCTTACCGTGCCCGTTTTCAAAGATATTGCCGACAAGATTTACGCCCGTAACCTGGAAATCCAGCACGACGACACCGTGTTTACGGGCTTCTCGGCTCCGGCATCGCTCTATGGCGACCAAAATGATATACGCAGCATTTACAACAGTCTGGGCTATCAATACACCAGCCCGAATCCGGAAGCTCCATGGTGTGCTGCGGTCCCGAAGAAAGACATTCAAAACATCGGATTATACATACGAAATTATAATAACGGCATACTACCCAGCCTGAAAGGAATGAATGCGCGTGATGCCATTTTCTTCCTCGAAGGGCTTGGCTACCATGTGGATGTGGAAGGATTCGGCAAAGTAACGGGCCAATCCGTTCCTCCGGGAACACGGGTACAGCAGGGCGGATACATAAGTTTAACATTAAATTGATTATGACTGCATTACAGGACATATTAAATAAGGTAAACATTATCGACAGCAAGGGGTCGCTTTCGCGTGCGATTAATAGCTTGCAATTCGATTCGCGTAAAGTCGGGAAGGATGACATCTTTGTAGCCGTAAAAGGCACGCAGGTGGATGGCCACCGTTTTATCGAAAGCTGTATTGAGCAAGGCGCTTCGGTTATTGTTTGCGAAGATTATCCCGAAAGCATCAATCCTGATGCAAGCTATATCCGTGTGGCCGACAGCGCCCGTGCTTTGGGCATTATGGCATCCAATTTTTACGGCAATCCTTCATCTGATTTAAAACTGGTCGGCATTACCGGAACCAACGGAAAGACCAGCACGGTAACGATGCTCTTCAATTTATTCGGCGCCTTGGGCTACCAAACCGGACTGCTGTCCACCGTGAGCAACCGCATCGGTACTAAAGAAATAAAAGCCACCCACACCACACCCGACCCCCTGCAGCTGAACGCCCTGCTGCGGCAAATGGTTGACGAGGGCTGTTCCTATTGCTTTATGGAGGTCAGCTCCCACGCCATCGTACAGCATCGCATCGCAGGTTTGGAATTTACCGGAGGTATTTTCTCAAATATCACCCACGACCATCTCGATTTTCATAAAACCTTTAACGAATACATCCGGGCCAAAAAGCAATTCTTTGACGAACTGAGCTCCGATGCTTTCGCGCTGACCAATACGGATGATAAAAACGGTGCGGTAATGTTGCAAAATACCGCGGCCCGCAAACGCACTTACGGCATTAAATCCATGGCCGATTACAAAGCGCGCATTATCGAAAACAGCTTTAGCGGCCTGCATCTTGAAATCAACAATAAAGAGCTTTATGTGCCTGTGGTTGGCCGTTTTAACGCCTATAATATTTTGGCCGTTTACGCCACCGCTATGGAACTGGGGGCCGACGAAATGGAAGTTTTGACCGAGCTGAGCCGTATTCGCACGGCGGAGGGACGTTTTGAATACCTGCAATCCAAAGACGGCCTTGTAGCCATAGTGGATTATGCCCATACACCCGACGCCCTGAAAAACGTATTGAATACGATTAACGATATCCGCGGCGGAAACGAGCAACTGATTACCGTGGTGGGTGCCGGTGGCGATCGCGACAAAAGCAAACGCCCCGAGATGGCATTTATCGCGGCCGAGCTGAGCAACCGGGTAATCCTTACTTCCGACAATCCGCGCAGCGAAGACCCCGAACAAATCCTGAACGATATGGAAGCCGGCATTCCGGCCGACCGCAAGCGTGTTACCCTGCGCATCAGCGACCGCAGGGAAGCCATTCGTACGGCCGTCGCCCTGGCACAGCCCGGCGACATTGTTCTGGTAGCCGGAAAAGGACACGAAAAATACCAGGAAATCAATGGTGTACGCCACCATTTCGACGATAAAGAAATATTAACCGAATTATTAGTTAGCGAAAAATAAGATACGATATGTTATACTATTTATTTGATTATCTGGATAAAGCCTATGACCTGCCCGGCGCGGGAGTATTCCAATACATCTCCTTCAGGGCGGCAATGGCGGTGCTCTTTTCATTAATCATTTCTCTGCTCTTCGGCAAAACACTGATTAACAAATTACGCCAATTGCAGGTCGGGGAAACCGTACGCGATTTGGGCCTCGAAGGCCAAAAAGCCAAGCAGGGCACGCCAACGATGGGCGGAATTATCATCCTGGCCGCCATCCTGATTCCCACTTTACTTTTTGCCAAGCTGGACAATATCTACATCATTCTGATGCTGGTTTCGACCGTTTGGCTGGGTGCCATTGGTTTTATTGATGATTACATCAAGGTTTTCCGCAAGAATAAAGAAGGCCTTGCAGGTAAATTTAAGGTAATCGGCCAGGTGGGCCTCGGCCTGATTGTGGGCATTACCATGTATATGAGCGATGATATTGTGATTCGCGAAAAACTGGATCAAAATGTTATTCAGCAAAATATCGAAGACAATAATTGCCGCCGTACCTCCAACGATATATTCAAGGAAGAATCGGTTAAATCCTTCAAAACCACTATTCCTTTTGTAAAGAAAAACGAATTTGACTATTCCTGGCTGTTGAGCTGGATGGGTGGCGACTACCAAAAATATACCTGGCTGATTTTTATCCCGATGGTTATTCTGATAATCACGGCCGTGTCGAACGGAGCCAATCTGACCGACGGTTTGGACGGGCTTGCCACCAGTACTTCGGCGGTAATCGCAGCTACGCTGGGGGTTTTGGCCTGGGTATCGGGTAACTTCATTTTTGCCGATTACCTTAATATAATGTATATCCCCAATTCGGGCGAGCTGGCCATTTTTATCAGTGCCTTTGTGGGTGCCGCCATTGGTTTTCTGTGGTACAACTCCTACCCTGCCCAGGTATTTATGGGCGATACCGGAAGTCTGGCCATCGGCGGTATCATCGCGGTTTTCGCCATTGTTATCCGCAAGGAATTATTGATACCCATCGTGGCCGGCGTATTCCTCGTCGAAAACCTGTCGGTAATGATTCAGGTGGCCTATTTCAAATACACCAAGAAAAAATACGGTGAAGGAAGGCGCGTATTCCTGATGTCGCCGCTGCACCACCATTTCCAAAAGAAAGGATACCACGAAGCCAAAATCGTAATGCGCTTTTTCATTGTAGGCATTATGCTGGCCGTACTCACTATTGTAACCCTTAAACTGCGCTAAACCCATGACCGACAGAAACAAATATATCGCCATACTGGGAGCCGCCGAAAGCGGAACCGGAGCGGCTATTCTTGCCCAAAAGCAAGGATATGAGGTATTTGTTTCGGATATGGGCAGCATCAAAAAGGACTATAAAGCGGAATTGCAAAAGCGGAATATTCCGTTTGAAGAAGGGCAGCACAGCGAAAAACGCATACTGCAAGCCGGGGAAATTATTAAAAGCCCGGGCATTCCCGATACCGCACCGCTTATTGTAAAAGCGTTGACCTTGGGTATTCCCGTGATTTCGGATATCGAATTTGCGGCTCGCTATACCGATGCCAGAATGATTTGCATTACAGGCAGCAATGGAAAAACCACCACCGCAACGCTCACCTACGAATTACTGAAGCAGGGCGGGCTGAACGTGGGCCTGGCAGGAAATATCGGCAAAAGCTTCGCCTGGTCGGTAGCAGAGCATAACTATGATTATTATGTGTTGGAGATTAGCAGTTTTCAACTCGATCATATGTACCATTTCAAAGCCGATGTGGCCATATTGACCAATATTACCCCCGACCACCTCGATCGCTACGACTACAATTTTCAAAACTATGTGGACGCGAAATTCCGCATCATTCAAAACCAAGGGCAACAAGACAGTTTCATTTACAATGCCGATGATGAGGTAATTGTCGAGGAACTCCGCAAACACGATTTACCCATGCGCATTTATCCTTTTACGCAAAGGCGCAAACTCGAAGGCGAAGGCGCATACAGAAATGACAATCAATTCATTATTAACATAAACTCAGATACATTAACTATGACAATCGAAGAATTAGCACTACAGGGAAGACACAATGTGTACAACACTATGGCCGGAGGAATCGCGGCCCGTTTACAAGAAATTCGTAAAGAAAGTATTAAAAATTGCCTGAGCGATTTTCAGTCTTTGGAGCATCGTCTGGAGCATGTGGCAGAAGTTCGCGGCGTGCAATTTATCAACGATTCGAAGGCTACCAATGTAAACTCGGCCTGGTTTGCGCTGGAGTCGATGAACAAACCTGTAATCTGGATTGCAGGCGGTGTGGATAAAGGAAACGACTATTCCAGCCTGATGCCATTGGTACACGAAAAGGTGAAAGCCATTGTTTGCATCGGCAAGGACAACAGCAAGATTCATCAGGCATTCGGCAGCATTGTGGACACCATCATCGATACCGAAGAGATGTCGGAAGCCGTATTAAGCGCCTTCTATCTGGGACAACCCGGCGACGCGGTGCTTTTATCCCCGGCCTGTGCCAGTTTCGATTTGTTTGAAAATTACGAAGAACGCGGACAAAAATTCAAAAGAGCTGTTCACGACTTATAAAAAAGCGATAAAATGAAGTTGGTATTCGAAAGATTAAAAGGAGACCGTGTGATATGGATTGTAGCATTTTTGCTGTCAATGGTATCGGTTGCCGCCGTATATACTTCAATTTCGTCTTTGGCCTATAAATACCAGGGCGGAAATACGGAGTATTATTTTCTGAAACACAGCGGACTGATTCTCTTCGGGCTATTCTTAATGTATCTGGCCCATTTGGTTCCCTATCGCACCTACTCACGATTGTCACAACTGGGGATTTACATCACCATTCCTCTCCTTTTTCTGACGCTTATTTCGGGTACAAACCTGAACTCGGCCAGTCGCTGGCTAACTTTGCCCATCATCAATGTAAGCTTCCAAACATCGGATATGGCCAAGCTGGCGCTGATTATGTACCTGGCGCGGGTGCTTTCGAAAAACCAACACCAACTCGACGACCTTAAAAAGGTATCTCTGAATATTATCCTGCCGATTATCCTGACGGTATTGCTCATTTTTCCGGCCAACTTCTCCACGGCCATGGTGCTTTTCGGTGTGAGCTTTATCATTATGTTTATCGGCGGCATCCGCATCCGGCATCTCTCCTACCTCATCGCAGTGCTGGTAGCGGGCGTTTTATTGATGTTTGCCGTGGCAAAAATCAATCCCAATGTTTTGCCCCGGGCAAAAACATGGATGTCGCGGATTGAAAACTTTATGGGCGATGATGATGCCGAAGGAAATTATCAGGCCGATCAGGCCAAAATTGCGATTGCCACAGGTGGATTTTTCGGAAAAGGTCCGGGCAACAGCGAGCAAAAGAACTTTCTGCCCCACCCATATTCCGATTTTATTTTCGCCATAATTATCGAGGAATACGGTGTTCTGGGCGGCTTTTTCATACTCTCGATGTATATGACCCTGCTTTACCGTTCGGTGCGTATCGCATCAAAAAGCCCGGGCAAGTTCGGCACGTTCCTGTCTATCGGGCTGTCATTATCGCTGGTATTTCAGGCGATGATAAATATGGGTGTGGCCGTAAACCTGTTGCCCGTAACCGGGCAACCCTTGCCCCTGGTAAGTATGGGGGGAACTTCACTTTGGTTTACCAGTATTTCGATCGGTATCATCCTGAGTGTGAGCCGGCAGACAACCGAAGAACCGGAAGAAGTTGAAGAATCACGATCAAAAAATGTAAGTTATGCAACAAGCTAAAAAGAAAATAATCATCAGCGGAGGAGGAACCGGAGGACATATCTTTCCGGCCATTGCCATTGCCAATGCCCTGAAAGAGAAAATGCCCGATGTGGACATTCTGTTTGTGGGCGCCAAAGACAAAATGGAAATGGAAAAAGTACCCAAGGCGGGCTACCGGATTGAAGGATTATGGATTAGCGGATTGCAGCGCAAATTGAGTCTGAAAAACCTCAGTTTCCCTTTCAAACTGATTTCCAGCCTGCGTAAGGCGGGCAAAATATTGAAAGAATTTCAGCCGGACTTAGCTATCGGTGTCGGAGGTTTCGCCAGCGGGCCGACTTTGTATAAAGCGGCGAAAATGGGTATCCCGACCATGATTCAGGAGCAAAATTCCTATCCGGGCATTACCAATATCATCTTGTCGAAGCATGTGGATAAAATTTGTGTGGCCTACGACAATATGGACAAATATTTTCCTAAGGAGAAAATATTTCTGACCGGAAATCCGGTGCGCAAGGAAGTGATTAACATTGAAAATAAACGGGAACGCGCCCTGGAGTTTTTCGGGCTTGAAGCCGGACGCCCCGTTGTTTTGGTGGTAGGCGGAAGTTTGGGGGCGCGTACCATTAACGAAGCCATTGAGGCCAATCTGAAAACATTTGCCGAAAAAGGCATTCAGCTGATTTGGCAAACAGGCAAAAATTATTTGCCGAAAGCCGAAGCCGCACTGCTCGACCTGAATAAGCCGGGAATGATTGCCCGCGACTTTATTTACGAAATGGATTTGGCTTATGCCGCAGCCGACATCGTGGTTTCCCGTGCCGGAGCCATTGCCATATCGGAACTGAGCCTGGTGCGTAAGCCCCTGATTTTGGTTCCTTCGCCTTTCGTGGCCGAAGACCATCAAACCAAAAACGCGCTGGCTTTGGTTAATTATAACGCGGCTGTTTTGGTAAAAGACGCCGAGCAAAAAGAAAAACTCATGCCCGAGATTCTTCGCCTGACGGAGCATGAAGACGAACGAATAAAACTGATTAAGAATATTAGTTCTCTGGGAATCAGCAATGCCACCGATGCAATTGTCGGCGTTGCCTTATCCCTGCTAAAATAAGAAACGGAATATGAATTTGAGTCAAATAAACAGCATTTACTTCCTTGGAATCGGCGGCATCGGCATGAGCGCCCTGGCTCGCTATTTCAATTTCGAAGGCAAGCAAATTGCGGGTTACGACCGCACGGCCACACCTTTGACGGAAGCGCTGCAAAACGAAGGCATTCAAATTCATTTTGAGGAACGCATTGATTTGATTCCCGAAGATACCGGACTGGTGATTTACACTCCGGCTATCCCCAATGACAATAAGGAGTTTGTGCATTTGCAAAAATCCGGCATCCCGATGCTCAAGCGCAGCGAGATTCTGGGCGAAATCTGCAAAGACTATTTCACCATTGCCATTGCCGGCACCCACGGAAAAACCACCATCACCAGTATGGTAACGCAACTGCTCAAACACAACGGCATTGCCGTAAACGCCTTTATCGGCGGCATTGCCAACAATTTCAATTCGAATCTGGTACTCAGCAAAAATGCTAAAGTAATGGTGGTGGAAGCCGATGAGTTCGACCGTTCATTCCTCACCCTGCATCCCGATGTGGCTATTATTTCGGCTATGGATGCCGACCATCTTGACATTTATGATAATGCCGCTTATTTGAAAGAATCATTTTTCCTTTTCAGCGAGCAAATCCGTACGGGAGGCTGGCTGATTCACCGGGCGACACTGGACACTTCACCACGTTTCGAAGGAAAACGCATCAGCTATGCGGCCAAGGACAATGCCGATTACCGCGCCGACGATATTCGCGTTGAAAAGGGCAGCACTTTGTTTACTCTGTACAAAGACAATAAAGCACAAGGTGCCTTCCGTCTGACGATGCCCGGAAATCATAATGTGGAAAATGCCACGGCAGCCATTATCGCAGCAAGCATTTACGGACTGGAACTTTCGCAAATCGCAGACGCTTTGGCAAATTATACCGGTGTTCAGCGCCGTTTCCAGTTTATTATCCGGGATGAAAATTTGGTGATGATTGATGATTACGCGCATCATCCC
The DNA here is from genome assembly GCA_964442545.1 of uncultured Prolixibacteraceae bacterium. Taxonomy (GTDB): domain Bacteria; phylum Bacteroidota; class Bacteroidia; order Bacteroidales; family UBA1556; genus UBA6267. Next base: position 13,825 of record CAYUAN010000006.1, read on the forward strand.
GAAGAGATAAAAGCCAGCGTACAGGCCGCTCGTTCACTTTATCCCGGGCGAAAACTTAGCGTGGTTTTCCAGCCCCACTTATTTAGCCGCACCCGTGATTTTATGGATGATTTCGCGGCAAGCCTTTCTGCGGCGGACGAATTAATCCTACTGGATATTTACCCGGCCCGCGAAAAGCCCATCGAAGGAATCACTTCGTCCGCCCTGTTGGATAAAGTGACACTGGCGAATAAACAGCTTTGTTCAAAAGAAGAATTACCTGAACAAATAGCCCGCATGAAACCCGAAGTATTGATTATGATGGGCGCAGGAGATATTGACCGTTTGGTAACACCTGTAAAAGAAAAACTATTGAAGCGATGAAGAAGACTTTACTGAGCATATTATGGATTAGTATTGCCGTCGCCTTGGCAGCGGGGCTCTTTTTCGCGCGCAAATATTATAACGAAAAGCCCTGCACCAAGCTCAATATCAAAATCTATTACGACCAGGGCGAGAAAAAGACCGACGTTTTCCTGACTTACGAAGATATCCGCAAATTTATCCGGCACAGCTTCGATTCCATTGTCGGACGGCCAATGGGCAGCATCAGCGTGGAAGAACTGGAGCATAAGGCAGAGAAGATTCCCTATGTACTCGAAGCGGACGCCTTTAAGAGCATTAATGGTGAGGTAACGCTGAATATTCGTCAACGACGGGCCATCGTTTTGGTAATTGACCAAGAAAACAAAAAATACTACATCGACGAAACCGGCGAGGTAATTCCGCCACGGCCCGGTTTCCCGGCTGACATTCTGGTTTGCAACGGAAATATTCCGCATTATAAATTTTATGGTGAAAACCAAAACGCGGCCTTCAAAGACAGCATTATGCAACATAGCATATTGGGCGACATTTATACCCTGGCACGAAAACTCGATGCCAACCCGTTTTTACATCAGGAGATTACACAATTGTACGTAACACCCAAGGGCGAATTTTATATGGTCCCTCTGGTGGGAAGGCACAAAATCTTGCTGGGAAGCATTGACAATGTGGACGAAAAACTGGAAAACCTGGAGGAATTTTACAAACAAGCCAAAAAGTTTGATGCCTGGGGAAAATATAAAATCATCAATCTAAAGTATAAGAATCAAATAGTGTGCACTAAATATTATTAATGTTATGGAACCATCAGAAATTATCGTTGGATTAGACATCGGAACAACAAAAATTGCCTGTATCGTCGGACGGAAGAACGAATACGGAAAAATTGAGATTCTGGGCTATGGCAAAGCGCCCTCCATCGGGGTGAGCCGTGGCGTGGTCTCGAATATCGAGAAAACCGTACAATCGATTCGCCGCGCCGTGGACGAGGCCGAATTGAAATCAGGCGTGGATATTAAATATGTTCACGTGGGTATCGCAGGCCAGCATATCAAAAGTCATCAGCACCGCGGCAATCTGGTCCGCAACAGTCTGGACGATGAAGTAAGTCAAAAAGATATCGATATGCTGATTGAGGATATGCACAAATTGGTGATGCAGCCCGGCGAAGAAATTATTCACGTTATTCCGCAGGAATATATTGTGGATAAGGAGCAGGGTATCAAAGACCCCATCGGAATGGCCGGAATCAGTTTGGAAGCCAATTTTCATATTATCACCGGACAAATTACGGCAGCCAAGAACATTAATAAATGCGTGGTAAAAGCAGGCATGAATGTGGAAGACCTGATTTTGGAGCCACTCGCATCGGCCGAGGCCGTTTTGAGCGAAGAAGAAAAAGAAGCCGGAATAGCCTTGGTGGATATCGGAGGCGGCACAACCGATGTGGCCATTTTCCAGGATGGCATAATCCGGCATACGGCGGTAATTCCGTTGGGCGGAAACATTATTACCGAGGACGTAAAAGAAGGCTGCAGCATTATCAGCAATCAGGCTGAAGCACTTAAGGTAAAATTCGGTTCGGCTTTGGCCAGCGAAAACAAAGAGGAAGAAATCGTTTCCATTCCCGGCCTGCGCGGACGCAATCCGAAAGAGATTACACTGAAGAATCTCGCATCCATCATTCAGGCGCGTGTGGAGGAAATTGTGGAGCATGTTTTCTACGAAATTCAAAATTCGGGCTACGAGAAAAAGCTTATCGGCGGGATTGTACTCACCGGAGGCGGGGCGCAATTGAAGCATATCGCACAAATTTTCGAGTTCCTTACCGGAATGGATACCCGTATCGGATATCCCAATGAGCATCTGGCCAGCAATGTGCCCGAAGAATTGAGCAGCCCCTTGTTTGCCACCGGTATCGGACTGGTTATTAAAGGACTGCAAAACAGTGAGAAACAACGCGAACCGGAAACACATGTGAAAGGCCATAGCGACACCAAGAAAAAAGGCTCGTTCTTCGACACTATTTTGCAAAAAGGACGACAGTTTTTCGAAGAGGAAGACGTGGACTAAAAAGCGAAAAATTTAGCGCTCATTAATTAACATAGCAACGTTAATAAATTGAATTACTGCAATTTTTAACAGGAAAAATTTAGAATTACATTTAACCAAACAAAAATTTGACTTATGAAGATAAAATTTGATGCACCGAAGGAAATGTCTTCGATTATTAAAGTTATTGGAGTTGGCGGCGGCGGCTCAAACGCTGTAAACCACATGTTTAAACAAGGAATCAAAGGCGTAGATTTCATTATCTGCAATACCGATGCCCAAGCATTGGACCAAAGCCCTATTCCCAACAAGGTACAGCTGGGCGCCAGCCTCACCGAAGGACGGGGCGCGGGCTCCATTCCCGAAGTAGGTAAAAACGCAGCCATTGAAAATATCGATGAAATTCGCGACATGCTCCAGGGAAACACCAAGATGCTGTTTATCACGGCCGGAATGGGTGGCGGAACAGGAACAGGAGCCGCACCGATTATCGCTTCCGTAGCCAAGGAAATGGGCATACTCACCGTGGGCATTGTAACCATTCCCTTTAGCTTCGAGGGCCGGAAACGCCGGATGCAAGCCGAGTCCGGTTTGCAAGAACTACGCGAAAATGTGGACACTCTTTTGGTCATCTCCAACGATAAACTGCGTGAACTTTACGGCAACCTGCGCCTGGGTGAAGCCTTCGGCAAAGCCGATGATATTCTGACCGACGCCGCCAAAGGTATTGCCGAAATCATCACGGTAACCGGATATGTAAATGTGGACTTCGAGGATGTGAAAACCGTGATGCAAGACAGCGGTGTTGCAATTATGGGTACCGGAATCGCATCCGGTGAGCAACGTGCATTGAAAGCGGTTGAGATGGCGCTTGCCTCTCCATTGCTGAATGATAATAATATTAAAGGGGCCAGCGATATCCTGCTTTATATGGCATCAGGCACCGAGGAACTGGAAATGGACGAGGTGGCCGAAATCACCGATTACATCCAGGAAGAAGCAGGCCTGTCGGCCAATGTTATCTGGGGTAGCGGCACCGACGAAGCCTTGGGCGAGGCCATCAGCATTACCGTAATTGCCACCGGATTTGCCACCAACAGTGATGTGGAAAATTCTGTTGGCAGCCTGCATCAGCGCGAGCCACAAAAAGTGGTACATAAACTTAACGACGAAAATAATACGGAGAAAGCCGAAGCGAAAAACGAAGTAAAAAAGGAAGAGGAAGAAGATGACGGCATCCGCTTAATCACTCGTCCGACGACCGAAACACAAAGTACCGAGGAGAATCGTGAAATCCGTGCCACCACCACACAACCCGCTCCGGCTCCGGAAACTTCTGAGAAAAAAGTAATTATCCATTCATTGGATGATAATGTGGAGACTTACGAAATGCCACAAAACAAGCGTGAAATCAATACCGAAGAAGCCAATAGCGAGGTGGATACCGAGTTTAAGCGTAAAGCACAAGACCGTATGGAACGATTACGGAATTTGAGCCATCGTTTCGGTCCAAGCGAAGATTTAAGCGAGATTGAAAATACGCCCGCTTATATTCGCCGCGGAGTGGCACTCTCCGATACGCCTCCGGCAGATGAATCAAATTTAAGCCGCTATACGCTGGATTCGGAAACCGGAGAAATGAAAAGCAATAATTCATTTTTACACGATAATGTAGATTAATTATGAGTCTGGAAATCACAATAAACAACGACATTAAGTCGGCAATGATTGCCAAGGATAAGCGTAAGCTTGAAGCCCTGCGCGCCATCAAATCGGCCCTGCTGCTGATTAAAACGGGTAAGGATACCAGCTTCGCCGAAGTGCCCGAAGACCTGGAATTGAAAACCTTACAAAAGCTGATTAAACAGCGTAAAGAATCGGCCGAGGTGTACAAAGCGCAAGGGCGCGATGATATGGCTGAGGAAGAATTGTATCAGGCGGGCATCATCGAGGCATACCTGCCCGAGCAAATGAGTGAGGAGGATATCAAAGCCGCCGTTGAGAAAATTATTGCCGATACCGGAGCTTCATCCATGAAAGATATGGGTAAAGTAATGGGAATAGCATCAAAGCAGTTGGCCGGAAAGGCCGATAATAAAATTGTCTCACAAATAGTTAGAGCGTTTTTGGGATAATAAGTTGAGTTTTTTTGGTTATTGAAAAAGGGGACTTTGAGCGGGTTCCCTTTTTTGTTGGCTCTTGCAACCATTGGATTTGTTTATCCTCGAATCTTCACGAACACCCCGCTGCCTGATAAAATATTATATCATAAATTCCCGCTCCGGAACATAATACATAATTTTGGCCATATTTTAATCACTATAATATTTTTACCCGGAATTCCTTTTTTACACTATATTTAGAAAGCATCATTTGTTTATTTTCTAATCATTATGCTTCTAAATTGTCACTCATATTACAGTTTACGCTACGGAACCTATGCGGTGGAGGAACTGATTTTGGCGGCTAAAGCCAAAGGCTGGCAAAGACTCGCCCTGACCGACATCAATAACTCCACGGCGATGCCCGAGTTTGTAAAACTATGCCACAAGCACGGCATTTCGCCCGTAGCCGGAATTGAGTTTCGTCGTAAACACAATCTGCTGTATATCGGCCTGGCCCGGAATAATGAGGGATTCCGGCAATTGAACCAAATGCTCAGCGCGCATAATATCGAAAAAAAGCCTCTGCCCTTAAGAGCGCCCAAACTTCCCGATGTGTTTTTTATCTATCCGCTCAGCGAGGGCATCGTCCGCAGTCGCCTGCGCGAAAATGAATATATCGGGCTGCGTTATTTCGAACTGCAGCAGCTGCATAAAATACCCGAAGACAAACAGCACAAACTGCTTGCCCTGCAAGCCGTAACCCACAAAGGCGGCGAAGATTATGAGCTGCACCGCCATTTGCGCGCCATCGACCACAACTGCCTGCTGAGCCGGCTCCCGCCCGGCGAGGCCGCCCACCCTGCCGACCGCATGCCCGATACCGGACAATTGCGCAAGGCTTATCTCCGCGCCCCATTCCTGCCCGACAACAGCCGGCAGCTGCTTGCGGCCTGCCATATTGACTTTGACTTCAGCGGTATCAAAAACAAAAAACACTTCAGCGGCAGTGCCGAAAGCGATCGCCATCTGTTGCGCCGCCTGGCCTACGAAGGAATGAACATCCGCTACGGGCGCTATAACGCTACCGCTAAGGCACGGATAGATAAAGAACTGCGACTTATCGACAAACTGAATTTCCGTTCCTACTTCCTGATTACGCACGACATTGTACAGTATGCCAAATCGAAGGGCTACTACCACGTAGGCCGGGGCAGCGGAGCCAATAGCGTAGTGGCCTATTGCCTGGGTATCGTAGATGTGGACCCTATTGAACTGAATCTGTATTTCGAGCGCTTTATCAATCCCAAACGCAGCACACCACCCGATTTCGACCTGGATTTCTCGTGGCGCGAACGGGAAGATGTACAGCGTTATATCTTCGACCGATACGGGCGGGAGCATGTCGCGCTCTTGGGCACCATTTCCACTTTTAAGGAGAAGTCTGTCTATCGCGAACTGGCCAAAGTGTACGGACTGCCGAAGGACGAAACCGACGACCTGATTCGCTATCCCACGGCCCCGCGCAATCAGAACGGAATTACGAAAAAGATACTGCATTTTGCCGCCCTGATCAGCGGTTTTCCCAATATGCGGAGTATTCACGCCGGCGGGGTGCTGGTCAGTGAAAAGCCCGTCAGCTGCTATACCGCCCTCGACCTTCCGCCCAAAGGCCTGCCCACCACCCAATGGGATATGTACACCGCCGAAGACCTGGGTTTTGAAAAGCTGGATATCCTGAGTCAGCGCGGCATCGGACATATCAAAGACGCGGTGGATATTATCCGGCAGAATCACGGCATTTCAATCGACTTTCATCAGGTAGAAAAATTCAAGCAGGATCCGGAAGTACGGCGATTGTTGCGCAGCGGAGAAACCATCGGTTGTTTTTATATCGAAAGCCCTGCCATGCGCGGACTGCTAAAAAAGCTGCGTTGTGAAGATTACCGCACACTGGTGGCCGCCAGTTCCATTATCCGCCCCGGCGTAGCCAAATCGGGCATGATGAAAGAATATATTCTCCGCTATAATAATCCCAAAAACATCCGCTACCTCCACCCCGTAATGAAAGAACAACTCGAAGAGACCTTTGGGGTAATGGTATATCAGGAAGATGTGCTGAAGGTATGCCATCATTTTGCCGGCCTCGACCTGGCCGATGCCGATGTACTGCGCCGGGCGATGAGCGGAAAAACTCGCTCTAAGGATGAATTTAAACGCATTGTACAGAAATTCTTCAGCAACTGCCGTCGTTTCGGTTATCCCGAAACCCTTACCAGGGAGGTCTGGCGGCAAATCGAATCTTTTGCCGGATACAGTTTCTCCAAGGCGCACTCGGCCAGCTACGCGGTGGAAAGTTACCAAAGTCTGTATCTGAAGGCCCGCTTCCCACTGGAATTTATGGTAGCCGTGATAAATAATTTCGGGGGATTTTATGATTCGTGGGTCTATTTTAACGAGGCGCAGCGTTTGGGCGGAACAGTACACCTGCCCGACATCAACCGAAGCGAACAACTGACAAGGATTTACAAGCAAGATATTTACATTGGCTTTACACATATTCAGGGACTGGAGCGTAAGATTGTCCGGCGCTTGCTCAAAGAACGCGGGGCGAACGGAGACTACCGCAATTTGGCTGATTTCGCGGAGCGGGTACAACCCGGGATTGAAGCGCTGTTGCTGCTGATTCGCAGCGGAGCATTTCGCTTTAGCGGCAAACCGAAAAGTGTGCTGATGTGGGAAGCGCATCAATTGACACAAGCCGCGAAAAAAGCCCCTGCCGTAATTATGCAGAGTCTGTTTCCGCTTTCCCAGCACAAATTTAAGCTGCCCAGGCTGGAGCAAAATAAATTGATTGACGCTTATGACGAGTTGGAACTCCTGGGATTTCCGGTAAGCAGTACGTGGTTCGATTTGCTGAAAACCTCATTCCGCGGAGAAATCACCGCCGCACAAATGAACGGCTATGTGGGCAAATGGGTGCGGATGCTGGGCAATCTGGTGACCATCAAATATGTAAAAACCGTGCGTAAAGACTATATGCATTTCGCCACATTTACGGATGTGGAACGAAAACTGTTCGACAGCGTTCATTTTCCCGATTCGTTGAAAAAGTACCCATTTTCGGGCAAGGGCGTTTACCTGATGTACGGAAAAATCGTAGAAGAATTCGGCTATGCCATGATTGAAGTGCAAAAGCTGGCCCGGCTGCCGGTACAAGAGAATCCTTTGGGGACGTGGTGAGGCGATGGGACGATGAGGCGAATGGACGATGGGGCGAAGGAACGATGGGACGAATGGACGATGGGACGAATGGACGATGGGGCGAAGGAACGATGGGACGATGGGGCGAAGGAACGAAAGGACGAATGGACGATGGGACGAATGGGCGAGGCT
>CAYUAN010000007.1:0-1645 GCA_964442545.1 uncultured Prolixibacteraceae bacterium
AAACCGGCGGCAAAGATACCAATTATCAACAAATTGCAAATATTCGTTATTTATCAGTGTGTTTTTAATTGCTGTACATTATTCGTACGCCACTTATTTGCCCTACGTCTTTTGTCACAGTCAAAATTTTATAAAAAAACCATCGCTTGCGATGGTTTTTCAGGCGCTCAAATAAGCGCTGTTTTATTGAATAATAAGTTTTTTAAGTGCGGTTCCTTCCGAGCTTTCAATGTAAAGGTAGTACACTCCTTTAGACAAGTCGTTGATGGAAATCCGGTGTAAATCACCTTCGGTTTTTTCCAGTACTACCTGTCCGTCAATGCTGATTACACGAATACGGCGCAGGATGTAATTTTGTGAAACTTCAATATGAACAACATTCGCTGCAGGATTCGGATAAATGTTCATGGCTTTGCTCAGGTCGCTTTGCTTGATTCCGGTACAATCTTTAAAAAGCACCAAAGTAGAATCTGAGATAGCACAGCCGTTATGGGTAATTTTAACGGAAATCCATTTTCCTCCGATACCGATACCCGTAGAATCAACAGCCAGGGTAGAAGTCGTGTCTCCGTTATACCATTTGTAACTATCGTAACCTTGGCCCGGATCGAGCACGATGGTGTTTCCTGCGCAAGCCGATGTGTCGTTAGGCAAATTGGATACGGGATAATTACTGATTAGTATATTCAGATGCATGGTATCATTTACCCCATCGGCATCATTTTGCGGAACAATCATCACTTTCATGGCGTGATTTCCCAATGGGTTTGCCGTAATCTGGGTTGTCGGCATATAAGTGAATGTCGCCCCGGGAGCAAGATTTTGAAGGTTTGCCAAGCCAAGTTGCACGGAGCTGGCGTTGCCTAATTGATAGAGCACCGGAACATAACCGGTATAAGAGGCCGACCCCACATTTTTAATATCGACAACCATATTATATTTTGCACCGATACACATTTGGGTATCCAAAATAATTGCGGTAATGGCCAAGTCCGTAATAGTAAATTCGTCTGCTCCGATATCGGGCGTCAGGTTGTTCCGTGTTTGTCCGTCGATATCCACACTAACGGATGGGGTAGTATTAGCCGAAGTTCCTTTTAATGCGATATTAGAACTTACGATATGTAAATCAGTATTGCTGATAAAGTTCGGATTATCATTCATGGAATGTGCATCTTGCCCGCTGGCAGTTTTCCATGCGGCAAAAGTGGAATAGGTAGTTCCGGCTATTTTACCCATGCTTCCGCCCGGGAAATAGTAATCGTTATAGTCTAAAGCAGTAAATGCCGCATTAATATTGGAAATGTCCATGCAATAGCCGCCGCTGCCAACTTTTACGATATTGTTTTTAAATCGATTGGCTCCTGAACCATTGACGGTTAAATAAAAACCGGTACCGCTATTGCTTAGGTTGATGCTGTTAAAATAAATATGCTGATTAAGCGAATTACTAAAATTAATTCCTTTAACGGAAGTTCCGGATGCACTCATAAAATTATTGGCAATCAGTCCCTTTGTTGATAAACCGTCGCATGTTTGCATGAATATGATGGTTCCGTTGGCGATGCTGATTTTATTATTCAAAAATTGCAATCCGCCTTTTACTCCGTTCGCATTAAAAGCGATATAACTGGTGCTTCCCGTA
>CAYUAN010000008.1:0-6248 GCA_964442545.1 uncultured Prolixibacteraceae bacterium
TATCTTCCTGGAAATTATTATTAAAATCTGTTCTCTCTTCCACTATATAAAAATTAAATGGTTCTAATTAAAGACATTAGCGCGATAAATGTCGTAATAGTACTTAGAATCAACACATAGGGAAACTGTTCGAATCCCCAGGTTTTGGCATTTAACGATTCCACGTAAATAACCTCATTGGGCAATAAAAAGTAGTATTCCGACTGCACAATGTTTTTATCCAATAAATTCAGGGTAATGATATCCTCTTTGCCATTATTCTTACGAATAATCATTACCTTTTGTCTGTTTCCGTAGGAGGTCATATCTCCGGCCAAAGCCAATGCCTCAAAAATATTTAAGCGAGAGACATAAGCTACATACCTGCCGGGTCGTTTTACCTCCCCAATTAATGTGATTTTGATTCCGGATGATTTAACGACCACCGACACCTCAGTTAAATATGTTTTCAACCTCGACTCCACCGTGTCCCGCGCCTCTTGAAGTGTTAATCCTGCAATCTGTATTTTACCAATAACCGGTAATTGGACATAACCGGAATCTTTGATGGTATAGGAATTCAGATATAAGCCAACCTCATTATTCATATAGTTTGCATTCTTATCACCGCCTCTGTTAAAAAACAGATAGGTCTTGGGATCCACACTATAAACCTGAATATATACTTCATCATTGGGCTTCAGTCGGTAGGTATTATCTATTTCCGCTGCTTTTGTCGTATCAATCTGGCTCTCTTCCACTTCTTGCATATAGCGCAATTTCCGCTGCGGAATACAAGAAATGGCCGAGGCTAAAACCAACAATATCAAAAGTTTGACAAAGCCACGGGAAAGGTGCTTTTGTATCATATTTTTTTAATTAAATAATATTCGCGCAAATTTACGATTTTTCTGTTACGCAGCTTAATTTCAACCGGTTTTCAGGCATATATTTTCCCAAATCACACATACTAAAAAAACTATCTTTGCGCTTGTAATATATAATTCCATGACAACACACAAACGTTTTTACCTTCCCTTGATTTATTCCGTCCTGATTACCGCAGGAATAATCATTGGCTATATACTCAATCCCGGGCAGAAGATAGTGCAAGGTTTTGGCGGGGAATACACGGAAAGCGACAAGATTAAGGACGTACTGCATTTAATTGAACGGGATTATGTGGACACGGTAAATCAAAAGGAATTGGTGGAGCAAACCCTGACGGATATGCTGCACAATCTCGACCCGCATTCTTCCTATATTCCCGCAAAAAAACTAATCGGCATTGAAGAAGAGATGTCCGGAAATTTTGAAGGCATCGGCATACAATTCCGTTTGAATAATGATACGATTTATGTCGTGATGCCCATAAGCGGCGGGCCTTCCGCGAAAATGGGAATCCGGGCCGGAGACCGCATTGTGGGCGTGGACGGAAGGGACATCACCGGGCATACGATTACTAATGATACCGTAACCAAATTGCTGAAAGGCCCGAAAGGCAGCAAGGTAAAACTGCGTATTTACCGGCCCTCCATAAACGATTATCTGGATTTTGAAATCGTGCGCGACAAAATCCCGATGTACAGCATTGACATTGCCTATATGATTGACGATAGTAGCGGATATATCAAAATCAACCGTTTTGCGGCCACCACCTATGACGAATTTGTAAAAAAGACCGACCAATTACTCCGAAGCGGAATGCGCAATCTAATTATCGACCTTAGGGATAACGGCGGCGGCTATTTATCGGAAGCCACCAGTTTGTGTAATGATTTTTTGACCGAAGGCGAAATCATTGTTTATACCGAAGGGCGCAGCAGGGCGAAGGAATTTACCTATGCCAATGCAGCTACCCGTTTGAAGGACATCAAGCTGATTATCCTGATTAATGAACTCTCGGCTTCCGCCAGCGAGATTGTCGCCGGAGCCATACAGGACAACGACAGGGGAATCATTATCGGGCGGCGTTCTTTCGGCAAGGGCCTGGTGCAGGAGCAATTGGAGTTTGCCGACAGGTCGGCCATCCGTCTGACGGTTGCCCGCTATTACACCCCCACCGGACGCTGCATTCAGAAATCCTATAAAAACGGCTACCGGGATTATGAAGCCGATTTATTGCACCGCTATTCAAACGACGAACTGATAAATCCGGACAGCATTCACTTTATCGACAGCCTGAAATATGTTACCAAAGGCGGGAAAATCGTTTATGGCGGCGGCGGGATTATGCCCGATATTTTCGTGCCCATTGATACCTCATCCCTATTCTCGTACTTCAATGCACTTTCGGACCGGGGCATCATTTTTCAGTTCGCGTTTCATTATCTGGATCAACAGCGTGAACAAATTATAAGGGATTATCCCAATGCCAAAAGTTTTGTGCATAAATTCAGGATTGACGAATCCGTGATAAAAGAACTGATTAAATCCGCCGGGGAGCAGGGTGTGAAATTCAATCGGAAATCCTATAAATTCTGCAAAGCGGATATCGCTAACAGGCTGAAAGCCTATATCGGCCGGGGAATTTATAATGATGAGGCCTTTTATCCTGTTTTGTTGCAAAAAGATAAAACTTTCTTAAAGGCCCTGGAGGTTTTGCGGAATCAGGGCAACTCCACAATAATGCAGTAATCCAGTTTTTCGAGATTAACCAAAAGCTTTTTGCGTCCGCGCATTTCCTGCACTATGCCGCGCATCCCGCGGAAAGGACCGGTTTCGATTTCAATCTCACTGCCCGGTTCAAACCGGTTTTGCTTTACTTCAAAAGTAGTCTCGGATACCAGCAGCTTTCTAATAAAGTCGATATGGCGCTGACGAATGGTCGCCGGCTTACCGGCAAAACGAACATAGGTAACAACACCCGGCACTTGCAACACATTCATGATTTCGTGGGCGGCAATTTGAACAAAAATATAGGACTTGAAAAGCGGCTCCTCCACCCATTTTTTACGCTGGGTCCATTGCTTTAATTTCCGTTCCAGAGGCAAAAATGAATCGAATCCTTCATCAAGCAATCGCTGATGCACCTTTTTTTCATGCCTTGCCTGCACATAAAAAACATGCCATTTCTTTTCGATATTTCGCTTGATGCTTTCCATAGTTAAAGAAGAGTGAATATCTTGAAAACCCTGAGTCCGGAACCAATATCTTTGTACATCTCCGAAATGCTTTACGAAACTTTGCCTTACAACTATTTAGCTCGTACACAAAGTATACGTAAAGATTGCAGGTGGTTCTGGTGTTTTTTTTTGAGTGTAAATTACTCCACCGTAACCGACTTGGCCAGATTGCGCGGCTGGTCCACATTACATCCGCGCATTACCGCGATGTAGTACGACAAAAACTGCAAAGGCACCGTCGCCACAAAGGGCACAAACAGCTCCTCAACATTCGGAATCTCAATGATATGATCGGATAATGCACGCACCTCGGTATCGCCCTGGGTTACAATGGAAATAATTCTTCCCTTACGCGCTTTCACCTCTTGCACATTACTTACCACCTTGTCGTAATTACCTTTCTTCGGTGCAATAACCACCACCGGCATTTCCTCATCAATCAAGGCGATGGGGCCATGCTTCATTTCCGCAGCGGGATAACCTTCGGCATGGATATACGAAATCTCTTTTAATTTCAATGCGCCTTCCAGGGCCACAGGAAAATTATATCCGCGCCCCAGATACAGGAAATTACGAGAATCTTTGTACTGTGCCGCTATTTCTTTAATGGCATCCTCGGTTTTCAGCACCTCTTCAATTTTTTGTGGAATTTGGTCCAACTCCGTTAATAATTGACGATAGCGCGATTTGGTAATCGTTCCCTTTTTATGAGCAATCTCCAAAGCCATCAAGCTAAGTATGGTAATTTGTGCGGTAAAAGCCTTGGTCGAGGCCACCCCTATTTCCGGGCCAGCATGGGTATAAGAACCGGCATGGGTTTCGCGTGAGATGGAAGAACCCACGACATTACAAATTCCCAGAATGGTAGCCCCGCGCTCCTTTGCCAGCTTAATGGCGGCAAGCGTATCAGCGGTTTCACCGGACTGCGAAATGGCAATCACCACATCATCTTCATTGATAATCGGGTTACGGTAACGGAACTCCGAAGCATATTCCACTTCAACGGGAATACGGGTCAACTCCTCAAAAAGATACTCGCCAACCAAACCGGCATGCCAGGAAGTACCGCAGGCAATCATGATAATGCGTTTGGCATTTTGTAACTTTTTATCGTATTCGGAAATACCACCCAAACGAACAATGCCTTTTTGCGCCTGCAAACGGCCGCGCATACTTTCGCGCACGGAAATCGGTTGCTCGTGAATCTCTTTCAGCATAAAGTGCTCAAAGCCTTCTTTCTCCAAGGCATTCAGATTCATCTCCAATTCCTGCACATAGGCTGAATGTTCCACATTTCCAATGGTCTTCATCTGAATATCTTCCCCTCGGCGCAAAATCGCCATATCCTCGTCATCCAGATAAACCACCTTTCGGGTATGGTCCACAATCGGGGTCGCATCCGAGGCCACAATAAATTCTCCCTCGCCAATACCGATGACCATCGGGCTGCCTTTTTTGGCGGCAATCAACAAATCAGGTTCGTCTTCAGAGATTACGACAATGGCATAAGCGCCAATCACCTGATTCAGGGCAATACGCACAGCCTCCACCATATCCACATCCTCATTCTTCTTGATATCTTCAATCAAGTGGGCCACCACTTCGGTATCGGTATCACTGATAAACGAATAGCCGCGGCTTTGCAGCTCTTCTTTCAGTACTTTATAATTTTCGATAATCCCGTTATGGATAATGGAAATCTTTTTCGATTGGGACAAATGCGGGTGGGCATTGATATCATTAGGTTCCCCGTGGGTTGCCCAACGGGTATGCGCAATGCCGATGGTTCCGGAAATATCTTTTCCCTCTACGAAATGCTCCAAATCGGCCACCTTCCCTTTGCACTTATACTGACGCAAACCACCATTCAGGAGGGCTACCCCTGAACTGTCATAACCTCTGTATTCCAAACGATGCAATCCGTTTATTAAAATCGGGAAAGCTTGTTTATCCCCCAAATATGCTACAATTCCACACATATATCCGGTAATTTAATTATTTTCTTTTTCAACGATTGTATAATAAAGTCTCAAACGAATACCGTTTATCGCATCAGGGCCCGGAAAAATCACACGTTTGGCCGTTATTCCCGAACCTTCAACTAAGATATACATACCTCTGTCTATTTCATCTCCATCCAAAACGGACTGTAAATGACGAGTAACCGTAAAATAATATTCTTTTTCCAATTCATTATACCATCCGCCATAAAAATAGCGCGGGCCACCTTGTACATCTTCACCATGGTCTTTGGTATAAAGGTAGCTTCCGTCCGCTGCCACTTTTACCAAAACAATATTGGGCGGAGGGCCTTCAAAATCCATCATATTGGCATCAGGTTTCAAAATAATTTCCGCTTTATTAATCGCTATTTTGCGGTTTTTTACCAGTTCCTGTAGATGCGGAAAACGCAAAGCCGTTTTTACTCCTGCCATGGGTTGCAAATAAAATGTCTGCTGTCCCAATGCGCTGTCTCCGTTAATCACTTGATTGATAAAATCAGCCGAAGCATCCTGATATCCATAGTGGTCGAACACCTGCACCCTTGCCGTATTTTCATTAATTACAAAATTCTCAATCATCGTATCTTTATCATCATGATAAAAAATCGCCAGGCGCGAATAAGACGATAATAAAGGAATACCGGCTAAATCACCACCGGGCGTGGTTCGTTTTTCGGCAGTTACGTAAAGTCCTTTGATAAATTTCACAAATTCCTCATTATTCGACAACTCCTGCTGCCCCGATTTATCAAAAATTTTCAGTCCGAAAGCATCATCCAGTCTTAAACGTAAATGGGCATGCAAATGGGCATCCCCCTCATAAATAGAATCACGATTATTAAAAACTACCTGTAGGTTTGCTATTTCCTGAGGATCATAGGCAATCTTTGAATTGGAATAATAGGAAGAATCACGATACATATCCTGGGTTACCTCATACACTTTGATCGTTTGTACCGCCATAGAATCCTCCCCGTAAATAAAGGAATAATCCAAGGTTAAAACTATGGAGTCGAAAACGGCTTTAGTGCCAAAATCAATATCATTGTTTACCAAACGTACTTGGGTGAAAAATCCGGCCGTAGTTACTCCCATCACCGGATCGAAATAGCTGCCCAACATATTTACCTTAATTTCATCG
>CAYUAN010000009.1:0-19326 GCA_964442545.1 uncultured Prolixibacteraceae bacterium
ATCTGGCGATAGGCAAGCAGTTTAACCATTTAACCTACCTAACGGATTTCCTCCCGCAGGGATGGTAGGATTTCCTCCCGAAGGGATGGCCATTCAACCTACCTGCCGGTAGGCAGGCCATTCAACCTACCTATCGGTAGGCAAGCAATTCAGCAATTTAACCATTTAACCTACCTAACGGATTTCCTCCCGCGGGGATGGTAGGATTTCCTCCCGATAGGGATGGCAGGATTTCCTCACGAAGGGATGGCAATTTAGCAATAGAGCAATTTAACCATTCACCCATTTAAGATTTCCTCCTTCGTTAAAGCTACGGTAGATAAATTTGAAGTGCAGATTTTTGATTTCTAAGAACAACAAACAAAAAACAAAGAACAAAAAACAAAAAATAACCCATCACTCCATCACTCCAATCAAACAATGCCGAATTTCCTATTGACAGGGATAGCAGGCAGGCAAGAAACAAAAAACAATTTAACCATTATCCTCCAAATACCACTCCGCAAAGCTCGTCGCCGTCTCATGCAACTTAACGCTAAACAACTCCACGCCCTCGGGTAGTTCCTTTTTAATTCGCTCGGCGAAATCGATAACCATATTTTCGCAAGTGGGTTGGTAATCTACTTTTACTATGCGGCCAAACAGCTGATTATTATCTGTGTACCAGTCTTCCGGAGTTTCCTTGTTAATTACAAAAGCATGGTCCAGCGGGTCACAGATTAAGCGGTTGACAATCCGTTTCAAATCCCCGAAATCCATCACCATCCCGCGCTTGGGCGAGTTCTTATCCCAATTGGGCTCGGCAATTACCGTAACCGCCAGTTTGTACGAATGCCCGTGAATATGTTTGCACAGCCCGTCGTAGTTGAGCAGCGAATGTGCCATCTCAAAATCAAATTCTTTGGTAAGTCTTATTTTGGTCATTGCTTGATAAGTTTTAAGTTCTTGGTCCATTGCATTTTCCGGTCCCTAATCCGTACAAAATAGGCCCCGGCTGCTAGTTGCTCTGTTTCCAGACGGATACGATTACCGTGGCCCTGAGTGCTTTGTAATTTCTTTCCGTTCAGGTCGTAGATGTCAATTATCCAGTCTTTAGCACCTTGATGCATAATGATTAGAAAGGCTGCGTCCTGAACCGGGTTCGGCGCCAGTACCGCCTGTAATTCCTGCACAGGATTTTGTATTCCCGTTCCCGGATTTGGTTTTGGAAACCAAACCGAATCCACCCATTCGGGATGATCGATAAAGGGATTCCGGTTATGCTGAATGCCGTAAATGGCATTATTGCGGTCAATTTCCTTCTGGCTTACCGTATCGGCGAGATGCCACTGGTAGAGCATTGCCAGTGCCCATGGTTTGGGCTCCGCGCCGTTCACCATCGCACTACCCGGCCAACTGCCGTCTTCGGTATAATAGCGCACAGCCATATAAAAATAGGTGCGGGCCAGATCGCCTTTGTAGGCGTCAATAGGCTCGAAAACGGTTCCGCTGTAGCCGGCCGTAACGCATGCCCCCAGCTTACTCCCGTTAAGGGATGTCCAAGTGGCGGTGCCGACCTCCCCATACGGGTAATCCGACCGCATACCGTTCACCTTGCCGTCGGTAGGGTAGAGGTGAAAGAGGTCGGTGTACATCGGACTGGCTTTGCTAAACCAGCTTTTCGGAAAGGAATGCTCCCGGTTATAGCAATCGCCCTCGGTGCTGTAATTGCCGCATTGGTCCGTTACAAAGGTGTATTCATAAGGCGGAGTGCCACCCGGATTGTCGGAATATATATCCCAAACCTTTCCGTTCGCTTTTTTATCCGTAGTCTGAAAATCCGTCCAAAGCTGCGTATAAGAACGGGAAGTATGCCCTTTGATAATATTATGCAGCGCCATTTTCATCACCACGCCCGTATCACCGATGGCATTATCATAATAGCCCGGTGGTATTTGAGCATAAAGGCCTATGGGGAATAATAAAAGAATCAAGGAGATGTGTCGTAATGTAAATCTATAGTTCATAAAATTAATTTAATGTTCGATGTGTAAAAATTTGCCCGTTATCAATATCCCGAATCGCGTAAAATCGCCCGAATTTCGGGCACGCAAAGATAAGCTTTTTCCCGCCCTTGACCGATTGCGGTTTCCCACGTCCCTTTAATATTTTTGATTTTCAAGAACAAGAAACCTGCCTGCCGGATTTCCTCCCGACAGGGATGGCAAACAAGAAACAAAAAATAAGAAACCTGCCTGCCGGATTTCTTCCCGACAGGGATGGCAGGCAAACAAGAAACCTGCCTGCCGGCAGGCTGGCAACAAACAACAAACCCCAAACACCTACCTCCTAAACTCCAGCCGCATTCCCCGGACATGCTCATCAAACACACCCTCATCAAACACCAAATCCCCGTTCACAAAAGTCTTCAGCACTTTGGAACGGAAACGCTTCCCGTCAAAAGGCGACCAGCCCACTTTATAATAGGTGTTTTCCGGCCCTGCCGTCCAGGCCTGCTCCGTATCCACCACTACCAAATCGGCATAATAACCCGCGCGGATAAAACCCCGTTCCGCCACTTGGAAACATACCGCCGGCGCATGGCACATTTTCTCTACGACTTCTTCCAAACTGAAAATCCCCTGATGATAAAACTCCAGCATCTGCACCAATGAATGTTGTACCAAAGGCAGTCCCGATGGGGTTTTCCAATAGGTGCCCGATTTTTCCTCAGCCGTATGCGGCGCGTGATCCGTGGCCACTACATCAATGCGGCCCTCCTTAAGGGCGGCAATCAGGGCTTGACGGTCGTTTTCGGTTTTTACCGCCGGATTGCACTTTATCTTACTGCCATACTGCGCGTAATCCTCCTTATTAAAAGTCAGGTGGTGCACGCAAACCTCTGCCGTAATCCGCTTGTCTTTCAGCGGTATATCTTTATCAAAAAGCATCATCTCATCGGCAGTCGTCAGATGCAGAATATGCAGGCGCGTATTATGTTTGCGGGCTAGTGATACTGCCAGCGACGACGATTTCAAACAAGCCTCCGCCGAACGAATCTCCGGATGTTTATCAAAAGCAATATCATCACCATACATCTCCTTAAAACGGCGGCTGTTTTCGCGGATAATCTGCTCATCCTCACAATGTGTCGCAATCAGCATTCCCGCTTTTGAAAAAATTCCTTCCAGCGTTTCCGGGTCGTCCACCAGCATATTCCCCGTGGACGAGCCCATAAAAATCTTAATCCCGCATACCTTTTTCGGGTCCGTTTTCAGTACCTCCTCCAGATTATCGTTGGAGGTGCCCATATAAAAACTGTAATTCGCCATCGATTTCTCGGCCCCCGTCCGGTATTTCTCTTCCAAAAGCTCCTGCGTTAAGATTGCCGGTATATTATTCGGCATATCCATAAACGAGGTCACTCCTCCGGCCACCGCCGCCCGGCTTTCGCTGCCAATATCGGCCTTATGTGTCAGCCCCGGCTCACGAAAATGTACCTGGTCGTCAATCACCCCGGGCATCAGTATTTTACCATCCAAATCAATGCTTTCGTCAAAGTCGGCAGGCAGTTCATCCCCTTCAAAAATTTTGCTAATTCGTTGCCCTTCAATCAAAACACTCCCGTGGAATATCCGCCCTTCGTTTACAATGCGGGCATTTTTTAATAATCGTTTCATAGGCACAAAGATAGGCTTAAAATGCGTAATATTTCGTGCGACCGGCCAGGCTAATCCTTGTGAATTTATGATTTCCACTTTCGCTAAAGCTACGGTAGATAAATATGATTTTTGATGTGGAGATTTTAGATTTCTAAGAACAACAAACAAAAAACAACAAACCTACCTGCCGGATTTCCTCCCAACAGGGATGGTAGGCAGGCAAAAAACAAAAAACACTCCAAATAATATTTCCCCATTTTTCGAGTTATTACAAAGTGTTTTCATAATATTGCACCTGAATATGACCAGAACAATTATCCTGCTGTTACTTTTCATCCATTCCTCTGCTATGGCGCAGATTGGAATCGGGCAGTGGCGCGACCATTTACCCTATTCCAAAACCATTTCTGTGGCTGAGGGCGACCAAAGCAGAATTTATTGCGCAACCCCTTTCGGAGCAATGTTTTACAGTAAGGATGACGGCAGCATCAGTCGCCTGAATCAGGTTACCGGACTCTCGGATGTGAGCATCAGTACGCTCAACTACGATAAATCTACCGGCTATCTGGTGATATGTTACAACAACGCCAATATCGACCTGTACCATAACGACCGTGTTTATAATCTATCGGACATCAAACGAAAGCCGATGGTGGGCAGCAAGCGCATCAACCGCATTGTATTTCGTGATAAACTGGCCTACCTCTGTACCGATTTCGGCATCGTGGTGCTCGATCCTGTGCGCCGCGAGATTAAGGATACTTATTATATCGGTCCGAATGGAACATCCCTGACTGTAAACGACCTGGCCTATGACGACACCCTGTTTTACGCCGCTACTTCCGACGGTATTTACTTTGCTCGTATCGACGACCCTTTTCTTTCCAATTATCAGGTATGGACTAAGGATATGCTGATTCAAAATCCCGATGCCGATTATAATGCCATTTGTGTGTTTAAGGGAAATGTGTATGCCAATTTATCGTCGAAAATATTTGCCACCGATACAATTCTGATGAAGTCACAAAACCAGTGGCATCGCGTTTTGGATAGTTTGAGGGGCCCAAATAAAAGCATTAAGAATATTCGCGATACCGCTTTATTGGTTGTGGGAAATTATGATTTCTCCTACTTCTGGGACGATTTCAAGGAAAATTTTGTTGCGTACACCTATCCCTTCGACGGGAATCCGGTAACGCCCTTGCCGCAGGATGTGATATTCGATAAGGATGGCGTCGTTTGGATTGCCGATCAAAGAATGGGCTTGCTGCGTTCCAGGAAACAATGGCATTATGACCAAATCAAGGTTTCGGGCCCGCCCTACGAAAACGCCTGGTCGATGACTGCTTCAGAATCAGGTTTGTGGGTAGCATCCGGGGCTCTGGAATCAAATTGGGACAATAGGAACCTGAGCCGGGGAATTTATAATTTCAAGGATGAAAAGTGGACGGCCTATACCCGCTACGATTACCCTGTTTTCGATACTGTGCGTGATATAGTGGAGGTCGCGGTAAACCCTAAAAATCCGGATGAAATATATTTGGCAAGCTGGGGGAAAGGCCTGGTGCAAATGCGTAAGGGTAAGGTGACAAAGATTTATAATACCACCAACAGCGGTTTGAAAGAGTCGGTAATTTATCCCGGCTTTATCGGTGTGGGCGGCCTGCAATATGACGATAATGGTAATCTGTGGCTGACCAACAGCTCGACTCCGGATGGCCTGCATATGCTGGGGGCGGACGGCCGCTGGCTGACTTTTAGTCTGGTGCCTTTGGTGACCAGTGATGTGATTGGCGATTTGGTGATTGATGAATACGGCCAAAAATGGATTATTATGCCACGCGGCCACGGCATCATTGTGTATAACGACAATAATACGCCGGATAATGTGTTCGACGATTATAAAAAACGCCTGAATATGGATATCGGCAACGGCGAATTACCCAGCAACGGGGTATATAGCCTGGCGGTTGACCATAAGGGCGAGATTTGGGTGGGCACCGACAAAGGTGTGGCGGTATTTTATTCGCCGGGCTTGGTTTTCAGCGGTGATAATTTCGATGCCCAGCAAATTTATATCGAGCAGGAGGGAATCTCCCAATACCTTTTGGAGTCGGAAACGGTAACGGCCATCGCTATCGACGGGGCCAACCGCAAATGGTTTGGTACGCGCAATGCCGGTGTATTTCTGATGTCGGAAGACGGTACCAAACAGATTCATCATTTCACGCAGGAAAACAGTCCGCTGTTGTCTGATAATATTTTCAGCATTGCCATCGACGGCCAAAGCGGTGAGGTGTTTTTCGGTACCGAAAACGGAATTGTTTCCTACCGCAGCGATGCCACTGCAGGTAAAGACTACCAACAGGATACGGTGATTGTCTTCCCCAATCCCGTGCGCCCCGAATACAACGGCCCCATTGCCGTTAACGGATTGTATGAGAATGCGGAAATCCGTATTGCCGACACATACGGGAATGTGGTGTACGAAGGAAAAGCATTCGGCGGCCAGGCCGTTTGGAACGGAAAAAATTATTCCGGAGAGCGTGTAGCCACTGGAGTATATTTTGTCTTCTCATCCAATGAAGACGGTGAATTCACTAAGGTGGCAAAGATTCTCTTTATTCATTAGGATTCGAATATTCTCGAATAACCAAGAGCTCCAGTAGAATAATTATTGATTTTTGAAGTGCGGATTTTTGAAGTTTGATTTGCTCCATTCCAACATTCCATTACCCCATCACCCCAACACTCCATTACCCCAACACCCCAATCTAACAAGTAACCAACACCCGAAAGGGATGGCAGGATTTCCTCCCGACAGGGATGGCAGGATTTCCTCCCGACAGGGATGGCAAGAAACCTACTTCCCAAATTTCTTTGGCTTCTTCTCTTTGGGGCTCCGTTTCACCTCTTTATATTTTTGCCGGTTCTCCTTGGAGGGCGCAACGGATTCCTTAATGCCGCTGAGCAATCCCTGAATTAATAAATGGATAAACCCCTTATTCATATTTCGCTCCTTGAAAAAGCTAACCTTGCGGGGCGGATTGTCTTTGGCCGGATTATTTGAATAAATGTAGGTGTTTGCCGCCATGGAGAATAACAGGTTTGTTACATCTTTCTTTTTGTTTTCATCCTTCTTCTCAATGGAAATATTCAAGTCGTTGTATAAAAACAGCATAGTGCCCCGCGTGTCGGTGCGACTGGCGTAGCCGTTAAAAGTGAGGGAATTAATTTTCCCGCTTTTGATGCTGACAGGGGCGAAGCTGCGCACCACCTTGCTGAGTTTGCTTAAATCGGATTTATAGATTTTTCCCGAATAGCGGAAAATATCTTGTTGAGTATTAAAATCCAGCTTTACGGAAAAAGGAATAACATTATGCACCCGACCTTTGGCGGTTAATATCAGGTCTTTATCCGGGTCCTGATTCTGAAGGTTGTACAGAACTCCCGAGATATTGCTTACATCAATTTTGCTCATTTTCCCGTTTTCCTGCTTCACGGCAAAATCAACATCTATATTTTCCGCTTTCACCACTTTAATATTGACGGGTATTTTGATGCCGAAAACTTGTTTCCCCAGATAATTAGGGAATTTTTGAGTGTTTTGCGGGAAATTTTTGTCTTTATATAAATCTGCATACACATCAATAATGGTCAGCGTATCGGCCGCGAGTGCGCGCTCATTGATAAGTTTCTCATATTGCAGGTTCTTGAATTCCACCCGTCCGGCAGTAATTTCGGGGCGTAAAGTTTGGTATTTAAAACGCCGTACAAATGCCGCCTTACTTAAATTCGGATGAACTTCGATTTTATGTAATGACAGTTTGTTTTTCTTTTCTTCAATCAACACCTGACCGACGGAAATGGTATATAAGCTGTCCGCGGTGGTCAAGGAGGGATTATCCAGTGCGATAAAGAAATTTTGATAGTCCAGGTTAAATCGGCCCAAAGTGTTTTTGATGTTCAATTGCGATACCCCGATGCGCAGTTCATCCAGACTTAAATATAATCCACTATTGCTTTTTATTTTGGCTTTGGTCAGCAAGGCCAATAGGTTAGAGAACGAAAACTGCAAATCCCCCGGCTTTTTATTCATAGAAACGCTGTCCACATTCATGCTGAAATCCCGGAATTTGTATTCCACATCTTTCTCCTCATTCCCCACAAACCGAAGTTTGGTTTTGTCGAATTTGATGTGATTAATCGTGATTTTCAGCTTTAGGGAATCATTGGATTTGGTGTCCCTTATAAAGGCAAATGGGCTGAATTTTTCCTTTTTATTCTCGATTTTTATGGCGGTGTTGGCCAAGGTAAACTGTTTGATGGTTACTTCATTATTGGCCAGAAAATCAAAAAGGTCAGCCTTCTTGATAATGATTTTCCCTACCTTTAACGAGAGGCTTCCGTTCTTCTCAAAAAAATCGGGATGCTTGTCCTCCAAGGGCGTAAAGCTTACATCAAAAATGCGCACACTCATCGTAAGCAAGTTTACGCGCAGCTTGTCAAATTTCAGATTGTAGTAATTGGAAACTTCGGATTGGGAATAAAGGGAAATGATTTTGTCCCGCACCAGAATATTGAAATTACGGGTGAAATAGAAAAATGTACCGCCGGCACTCAGCAGTACAACAATTAGAACAATACTGAAAATCTGTCTTTTTTTACTTTTTGCTTTTTTGACCATAAAAACACCCCCTGAGCTTTGAAATGTAAATATATTGAAAAAATTTTAGTTGTAGAAAATCTTTGTGCCATAAAAAAAGCCGGTTACCAAAGAGGCAACCGGCTTTTGATTTATTATTTATTAAAATTTATTTAGCGACACGCTCAAGCCATTTCACCATAAACAGCATCGTCAACATCGAGATGGAGGTAGCGACCACAAATACGGTCCAGGTCATCCAAATCGGAATGGTTTGGTATAAAATAGCCCCGATAAAGAGTAATTGGTTACCCACAGCCGTAGCGCCGAGCCACATGCCCTGCATTACACCCTGATATTGGGGCGGAGCAACTTTTGATACAAACGATATACCCAAGGGGCTGATAAACAGCTCGGCAACCGTAAGCACGAAATAGGTTCCAATCAAGAGGAAAGGAGTTACTTTCAAACTGTCGTCCAATGGAGTTCCGCCTGATTTCGGGTCAATTTCCGAGAAGTTCGGAAGTCCGACAGAACCAAGAGCCATAATAACAAATGCTAATGCGGCGATTCCCATTCCGATGGCGATTTTCTTCGGGGTGGAAGGTTCAATACCTTTGGCACGCAGCCATCCGAAAATAGCCACAATTATCGGTGTAAGGAATACTACAAAGAACGGATTCATTGCCTGGAAAGTTTCCGCGGATAAATCCCAGTTGCCAATTTTTAGATAGGTATAATCACGGGCGAAGAAGGTCAGCGTAAGGCCGTTTTGGTGGAATGAGAACCAGAAGAAAATAACCACGCCAAATACAGCGAACAAGGCATACAGGCGTTGCTTAACTTCTTTAACATCCATTTGTACTTCACCGCTGGTCTCAGCGTGCTCCTTGCGTTGTTTCGCACTTTTTGGATTGGGGAAATATTTTTTGTTGGTAATCCATACGAAGAATGAAATAGCCATTGCACCAATTGCCACGGCAAATGCATAGTGGAATCCGGTTACGAAAACCTCAAGATAGGTATTTACAAAAGCGGACAAATTATCTACTTCCTTACCGCTCACCTGGTTGGCCATCGTTTGCAGCGAATGCATCGCGCTTTCACTAAGTTGGCCGTTATTGTCGTTATAGGCATGGCACATTGCCGGCAGGTCGGCATTATACTCGAAACCATTGTGACGCAACCACCAGTTACGTACAAATACTGCCGTAAAGGGTGCGAAAATGGCGCCCACATTAATAAACATATAGAAAATAGAGAATCCGGAATCACGCAGTTTACCGTACTTTTCATTGTCGTACATCTGACCCACAAGGGCTTGCAGGTTTCCTTTAAACAGCCCGTTACCAAAAGCAATGGTAAACAAGGATACCAGGGTAAGAATCAAATAAAACTGTTTGTTTTCGGGGGTAATTTGCGAGGGGATTGACATCATCAGATAACCCAACGACATCACCACCAAACCGGCCATAATCGTGCCTTTGTATTTTCCTGTTTTATCGGCGATAATACCGCCGACCAATGATAATACATAAATCAAGGCATAGAAAGTGGAATAAATATAACCGGTATTTTCACCGTCCAATCCGAATTTCGCCTGAATAAAAAGGGCCAGAATGGCCATCATGGTGTAAAAGCCGAAACGTTCACCCATATTTGCCAAAGCGGCCGCAATTAGTCCTTTAGGATGTCCTTTAAACATAGTATAAATTGTTGATTAATAAATAAATTGATTTCCGTGCTTGTCAAAGATGGCAAAAATAAGAAAAATGCCCTAAAGTTTGATTAAAGAAAATTCCGCTTTGCGCAAATAATTTAACTTTGCCCCAAACGAAGAAATCTGGTGTGAAAAAGAATTTCCTTAAATCCGGTCCCGATTTGCTGATGATTATCCTGCTCATCCTTATCTCCTATATTTACGGCTTTCATCAGATTCTTGATTTTCCGCCCTATTCCACACATCAATGGCGGCAGGGCGACGCGCTGAGCATGGCCCTCAGCTATTACCATAACGGGATGGATTTTTTCGAGCCGCGCATGTTGTATCAGCGTTCGATTGAGGGCAGGGCCGTGGGCGAGTTCCCGCTTATTTATTATCTGGATGCCGCGATATGGCAGGTTACGGGAATCTCTTACCGTGTGATGCGCCTGACAAATCTGTTGCTTGTTTTATTCGGTTTGTTTGCCCTTTATAAAAGCATCCGCCTATTAACGGAAGATAAATTTACGGCCTTCCTTATTCCGCTTTTTGTGTTTACCGCGCCGGTGATTGCCTTTTATTCATGCAATTACCTGGTAAATGTTCCCGCCCTGGCTTTTATTTATATGAGCTGGTACTTTTTTGTCGCTTATTATAAAAAACAGCGTTTCGGCTATCTGATTGCCGCGGCTCTTTTGGCGGGCATGGCCGGACTGTTGCGGGTTACCATACTTATAGGCTTTGCTCCTTTTATCGTATTTTTTGTTTTGGAAAAAGTAGGTTTATTACGCCAAAATGTATTCCGGCACAATTCGATATTAAGCATTTTGCTTTTGGTATTTCCATTTATCATTGCTTTTATTTGGTACGATTTCGCCAAACATTACAATAGCGTGAACAAATCGGTGTACTTTCTGACCACCATTCGCCCGATATGGATTTTGGATGCGCAACAAATTGGTCAAATATGGGCGCAAATTGAGGCCAAAAAGCTCGACAGGATTTATAACTTATGGATATTGCCGATCTTCCCATTGGCGATTTTAAGCTTTTTGGCAACAATCAAAAAGCAGCATGCCTATTGGATAGTTTTTACCTTAACGGTAATGCTGGGGATTGGCGCTTATTTACTACTGTGGTACAGCAATCTGGGCGTTCATGATTATTATTGGATAGAATTATTTCTGCTGCTGCCTCCTTTGCTGTATTCATTGGCGTATTTGCTGCTTCGTCTGCCAAAATCAAAATATAATCCTTTGTGGGTAAAAATTCCGTTTGTACTGATATTGCTAATTTCGTTAGTAAGTACTACGGCTTTGATGCGAATTAGCTATTTCTACGAAAATTCAAGTTTCACACGATTGTTTCTTAATAAGAAAGAATTAGAGAGTTGGCAATGGTATCATTGGTATTACGAACAAAAATTCAAAGATTTTGAGACCATCAAACCCTATTTGCAATCAAAAGGATTACAAGATGACGATTTGGTGGCCGCCATGAATGACTATACGCCCAATGTTACGCTCAGTTTGATGGATCAAAAAGGAATATCGGCGCTTTATACCAAAAAATTGCCCTTGGATGAGAAGATGAAGTATTACATCGGGAAGGGCGCGGTTTGGTTTTTGGTAACGGATACGACGGAATTTAATGCGGCCCTGTTCCGAAAATTCGATGCCACAAAAGTGGGCGAATACGGGCATGTTACGATATTTAAACTAAAAAAATAAAAAGCTATTTTTGCTCAAATTCAAAAAACACTATGGAGATAAAAATTGTAAACAAATCAAATAATCCTTTGCCGCATTAGGCCACCAAAGCCTCTGCCGGAGTGGATTTGCGCGCCTTTATCGAGCAGGATATTTTGGTAAAACCCCTACAGCGCATCTTAGTGAAAACCGGACTGTATATTTCCCTGCCCGTGGGCTATGAGGCTCAGGTGCGTCCGCGTAGCGGCCTCGCCATTAAGCACGGTATCACGGTGCTGAATACCCCCGGAACCATCGATGCCGATTATCGCGGCGAGATAATGGTGATTCTGATTAATCTTTCCAACGAAGATTTCGTGATTAAGAGCGGCGACCGTATCGCGCAAATGGTGATTGCGGCGCATGAGCAGGCCGATTGGAAATTGGTGGAAAGTTTGGACGAAACCGAGCGTGGTGCCGGAGGTTTTGGCAGTACGGGTGTTTCGGCTTAAGCGTTTTTGAGCGCTTCCGCAAATGCTTCTAAGGAGGCGTAATAATCGTCCGCATCGGGATATTGCGTTCCGCTTCCGATAAAGAGGGCGTGCATGCCTGCGTTTCGTGCAAATTCCATATCCGATACCGAATCACCGGCCATAACGGATTTGCTGAAATCCACATCAGGGAAGTCTTTTTTTGCCTGTAAGGCCATGCCGGGCGCGGGCTTGCGCCTCGGGCTGTTTACCGACGCCAGTGAGGGACAATAATAAATCGCGTCTATGCGTCCTCCTGCCGCCTCTATTTCTTCTTGCATCTTTTGATGAATCTCTGCCAAATCATTTTCCGTCATCAATCCCTTGCCGATGCCTTGTTGGTTGGTTATAATAAATATATGCCGGAATTTTTGGGCAAACAGGGCAATCGCTTCCAATACCCCGGGCAGAAATTCAAACTCATCCGGGGATTTCACATAGTCGTCCACCAGGCGCCGGTTAATCACGCCGTCGCGGTCGAGAAACAGCGACCAATCACCCTCGCGGGCCACTTTTCTAATATCCCAGTTGTCGAAACTCATCTTGTGCTTTTTGGTAATCTTCGGGTATGCCGATATCCAGAAAATAGGCATCATAGGTAAAGCCGTACAGAGCCTCCTTTTGGTAGTATTGCTCAAAAGCGTCTTGCTCCATCGAGAATTTTTCAGGAAAATTATTTCGTGCGAAGAAATCTTTCTCGATCAGATATACCCCGCCATTAATCAATCCCGCACCGCTTTTGCTGCCTTTTTCGGTAAAACCCCTAATCCGTCCGCCGGAATCCACTTCTACCGATCCGTAACGGCTGACATCGGCAACCTGGCGCAATGCCAGGCTTATTGCAGCATTTGCCTGAATATGTTTATGATAAAAATCCTGCAAATTCACTTCAAACAGGGTGTCGCCGTTTACGACAAGGGCCAGCTCATCCGAAACATTTTCAAAGGCAAGCCGGATGCCGCCACCTGTTCCCAGGGGCTCTTTTTCCACGGCATAGTCGATTTTCAATCCTTGGTAGCTATCGCCGAAAAAGCCGGAAATATGTTCGTGCTTATAGCCAACGGAGAAAATAATATGCTCGATTCCGAATGATTTCAGGTAATTTAATTGATAATCCAAAAAAGGGCGCCCGTTAATGAGTGCCATGGGTTTGGGCACGTCCTGCACTACTTTTTGCAATCGTGTGCCGAAGCCGCCCGCCAGTACTATGGCTTGTCGAATCATTTGGGAAAGAGTTCGGATTCAACAAATTCGCAGATAATATGCCCCAGCATAATATGCGATTCCTGTATGCGCGGCGTATCGGTAGAGGGCACATTGATCAGATAATCGCAATGATCTTTCATCTTGCCGCCGCTTGCGCCGGTCATCGCCACGCAAAGCACCCCTTGCTCGCGGGCCACTTTGAACGCGCGAATGATATTCTCGGAATTACCCGAAGTGGAAATGCCGAATAAAATATCGCCCTTGCGACCTTTGGCTTTAATCAGGC
Source organism: uncultured Prolixibacteraceae bacterium (assembly GCA_964442545.1). GTDB lineage: Bacteria > Bacteroidota > Bacteroidia > Bacteroidales > UBA1556 > UBA6267. The sequence goes on from CAYUAN010000009.1 coordinate 13,699, forward strand.
GGGCGTAAATTTCATCATAGGAATAATCATTGGCCACAGCCGTAAGATAGGATGTGTTTACATGCAGCGCCTCGGCAAACAGCGGTGGGCGGTCGTAGTAAAAACGGCCCGACAACTCGGCAGCGATATGTTGCGCGTCGGCCGCGCTGCCGCCATTGCCGCAGAAATAAACGGCTCCGTCGTTTTTGTAGGCATTTACTATTTCAGCGGTAACTTTCTCCACAAGGCTCAGCAGCGCCTCATCCGCGGCAATTTGTTCTTTCACGGATACCGAGTCCGCGATTATTCTTTTGATGTCCATAGTTTTTTCTCTTTACCGGACAAAGATAAGTTTTTTCAAAAGTTCTCTTGTAATTTCGGCGATATCCGGAAAAATCTTTTGGCTTTCGAAAGATACGGGTGATTTAAGATATCGCGGCCAATTGGCGGAAATAACGTAAATTTGCTTTACAAAACAGATTATTATGCCTGAATTTTCCGCTCGATTACGCAGCAAGCTCCCCGGAGCAAAAACAACCATTTTTACCCAAATGAGCCAGTTGGCCAATGAGGTTGGGGCCATCAACCTGTCGCAGGGATTCCCGAATTTCGAGGTGTCGCCCGAACTGATAGAGTTGGTGCACAAAGCTATGCGCGACGGCCACAACCAATACGCACCCATGCAGGGATTAATCGAATTGCGTGAAGTTTTGTCCGACTCCTTCGAAAAAAAATATAATATCCGCTACGATGCAGAAACGGAAATTACCATTACCAGCGGGGCTACGCAGGCTATTTATACCGCCATATCTACGGTGATTAACGAGGGCGATGAGGCCATTATCATTGAGCCGGCTTTTGATATTTACGACCCCGGCGTGCGGATAAACGGCGGGATAACACGTTTTTATAAATTGCAGGAACCCGATTATCATATCGATTGGCACGCCTTTGCCCGTTTGATAAATCCGCATACCAAGCTCATTATCATTAATTCACCCCACAATCCGACTTCTTCGGTATTGAAACCGGAAGATATGCAACGCCTGGAGCAACTGATTGAGGGAACGGATATTTTGATTTTGAGTGACGAGGTGTATGAGCATATTATTTTCGATGGTATTCGGCACGAAAGTGTGGCTCGCTATCCGAATCTGGCCGAGCGGAGCTTTTTGGTCGGTTCCTTCGGAAAAACATTTCATGTAACGGGATGGAAAACGGGATTTTGTATGGCTCCTGCCAAATTGATGGCGGAGTTTCGTAAGATTCATCAGAATGTGGTATTTGCCGGAAACCGTCCGGTGCAAACAGGTATTGCGGCTTATATGCAAAATGAGGAAAACTATTTGCATCTGGCCGAACTGTATCAGGAGAAACGGGACTATTTTCTCAAGTTGATGGAGGCCTCGCGTTTCGAGCCGATTCCTTCGTACGGAACCTATTTCCAATTATTCAAATACGACCGCATTTCCGATGAAAGCGAGATTGACTTTTCTTTGCGCCTGACCAAAGAACATCGCGTGGCAGCCATTCCGCTGTCCTACTTTTATCGCGACGGGCACGACCGCAAAGTCCTTCGTTTTTGTTTTGCCAAAACCAACGAAACCCTTGAACAAGCAGCAGAATTATTATGCAAGATTTAAAAATCAGTTTGGTGCAAGCCAAGCTTAAATGGGAAGATGCCGCCTTTAATCTGGCGAATTTGGAACAACTGATGGAACAAGCGGATACGGATAGCGATATTATCGTGCTGCCCGAAATGTTCAATACGGCCTTTTCGATGAAACCGGAGATTTTTGCCGAAGCGGCAGGAGACGACACCTTTATGTGGATGCAAAAGCAAGCCCGTAAATATGGGGCCGCCATTACCGGCAGCATTATGGTGCGGGAGCGGGGCGATTATTTCAACCGTATGTATTTCGTGCTTCCGGATGGCAGTTCTGAGTATTACGATAAACGCCATCTGTTTCGTATGGGAAATGAGCAAGAGCATTTCAGCGCGGGGAATACCCCCAAAATACTTACCTATAAAGGCTGGAAAATACAGCTTCTGATTTGCTATGATTTACGCTTTCCGGTTTGGGCAAAAAATCGTTATCATGACGGTGATTATGCCTATGACCTAAGCATTTTGGTGGCCAACTGGCCGGCCGTGCGTGCTCATGTATGGAAAACACTGAACAGTGCCCGGGCGATGGAAAATCAGGCTTATTGGCTTGGTGTAAACCGGATTGGTGTCGATGGGCTTGGGCTGGACCATAGCGGCGATTCCAATGTGTGGGATGCCAAAGGTTTACCGATGATTGAAAGGGAGCCGTCCTCTGAATTTGTGGCGACAGTTAGCTTGTCGGCAAGTGAGTTGAAGGACTTCCGGAATAAATTTACCGTGGGCCTGGATTGGGATGATTTTGAGGTGAAAATATAATTTGAGAAGAAAAAACCGGATGAATAAATATAGCTATTGCGAAAGCTTAACCGAGTATAAACGCTGGCAAAGCAGGGAGGTGCGTATTGGCAGTCTGCTCATGGGTGCGGATAATCCCGTTCGCTTGCAGTCCATGTCGAATGTGGACCCGCGTGATGCACAGGGAAATATTGAACAGGCGATTCGGATAATAGAGGCCGGGGGTGAACTGGTACGTTTTACGGCACCATCAGGCCGTGATGCCGAAGTGCTGAAAGAAATCAGTGCGGGCATTCGCGCAGCGGGTTACGACACACCTTTGGTTGCCGATATTCATTTCAATCCCGGAGCGGCCATGGTGGCGGCACGTTTTGTGGAGAAAATCCGGATTAATCCCGGAAATTTCGCCGAGCCAAAAGACGATAAGGTTAATTTTTCGGAAAAGGAATATGCCGAAGCACTGGCGCATATCGAACAGGTCTTCGGTAAATTGGTAGATTATTGCAAGCAACACCGGCGTGCCATGCGTATTGGTTCCAATCATGGTTCCTTGTCGCAGCGCATTATGGACCGTTATGGCGATACGCCCCTGGGAATGGTGGAGGCCGCGATGGAATATCTGCGGATGGCTGTAAAAATGGAATATTACGATATTGTACTTTCCATGAAAGCAAGTAATATCCGTGTGATGGTGCAGGCTTATCGTTTGCTGGTACATAAAATGATGGCGGAGGGAATGAACTTCCCGATTCATCTTGGAGTTACCGAAGCGGGCGAAGGAGAGGACGGACGGATAAAATCCGCGGCAGGCATCGGCGCCTTGCTCGAAGACGGTATAGGAGATACGATTCGCGTGTCGCTGACCGAAGATCCCGAATTGGAGATTCCCGTGGCCCGCATTATTGCCGGGCGTTATGCCGCCCGGGCACAGAAGCATGATATTCCGCCTCTTACTGATTATCCCATAAATCCGTTTGAGTATAACAAACGCCCTGCCCGTGAAGTTGCCGGGATTGGTGGCAAGAATGTGCCTGTAGTCATAGGCTACGATATTGAAGATATAAAGCTGATGAGTTTCGCGGAGTTTAAACGGCGGAAGGATTTAGCAGAACCACTATTTGTGGACTTTGGCCTGGCGGATATGAAAGGTGATTGGGCGGTGGCCTTAAAACAAAATCCGGATGTAATTTTAGTTTCCCGTGCCGAAACCGAACACCGGATGGCGGAACACCGGCGCATTTTTGTGGAGCTGATAAAGCGGGGAATCGATTGTCCGGTGGTGATTAAAAACAGGTATTCGGGCCTGACGCAAGAGGAATTTCAAATCCATGCCGCGGCCGACTTCGGCGGTTTATTGGTCGATGGCCTCGGGGATGGTATTTGGCTGGAACATGATGCCGCGATTTCACATCAATTTATGGTGGATACGGCTTTGGGCATCTTGCAGGCCGCCCGTGCCCGCATTACCAAAACCGATTTTATTTCCTGCCCTTCATGCGGGCGCACACTGTTTAATATTCAGGAGGCCACGGCGCGTATTCGTGCGAAAACCTCCCATTTGACAGGTTTGAAAATCGGAATTATGGGCTGTATTGTAAACGGCCCCGGAGAAATGGCGGATGCCGATTACGGATATGTGGGTGCAGGTTCCGGGAAAATTAATTTGTACAAAGGCAAAGAGGTGGTGCGAAAAGGTATCCCCGAAGCCGATGCCGTGGACGAATTGATTGAGCTTATTCGCGAGCATGGCGACTGGGTAGAGCCGTAAAAATGTAATGATGTCGTTCGTAACCGACAAGCTTACCAAAATACAACTTCTGATTGCGGCAAAGCAAAACAAAATTTGATGTACTTTTGTGCGAAACCAACACATTCATGAACGAAAATCTGGACCCGTACGGTAATCATTTAAGCGGCTCGGACAAGGAACTGGAAAAGGCGCTCCGGCCCGGTACATTCGGTTCTTTCAAGGGGCAGCCGCAAATTGTTGAGAATCTGGAAGTCTTTGTGAAAGCCGCCAAGCAGCGGGGCGAAGCTTTAGATCACGTATTGCTGCACGGCCCTCCGGGTTTGGGAAAAACCACCTTATCCAATATTATTGCCAACGAACTGGGTGTGGGGATAAAAATCACCTCGGGGCCGGTTTTGGATAAGCCCGGCGATTTGGCGGGTTTGCTTACGGGGCTGGAGGAAAATGATGTGCTCTTTATTGATGAGATTCATCGTCTGAGTGCCGTGGTGGAGGAGTATTTGTATGCGGCCATGGAGGATTTCAAGATAGATATTATGCTCGAGACAGGTCCCAATGCCCGTTCGGTACAGATTGCCCTGGAACCCTTTACGCTTATTGGTGCCACAACCCGCTCCGGATTGCTTACCGCGCCATTACGTTCCCGCTTCGGAATCAATTCGCGACTGCAGTATTACGATGCCAAAACACTTGCGGGCATTGTGGAGCGTTCGGCGGGAATATTGGAAGTGCCCATCGAGAAAAACGCGGCCCTGGAAATTGCCCGGCGCAGCAGGGGTACTCCGCGTATCGCCAATGGTTTGTTGCGTCGTGTTCGGGATTTTGCCCAAATAAAAGGGGATGGAACCATCAATATGGAAATAGTGCATATTGCCCTGGACGCCTTGAATGTGGACCAAAACGGGCTGGATGAAATGGATATCCGTATCCTGACCACCATTATTGATAAATTCAAAGGCGGACCGGTGGGTCTGACCACCATTGCCACGGCAGTGGGTGAGGATGCCGGAACCATCGAAGAGGTGTATGAGCCCTTCCTGATTATGGAGGGCTATATTCAGCGTACCGCCCGTGGGCGCGAGGCGACCGACCGGGCCTATAAGCATTTGGGGAAGTTCCGGGGAGCGGATCAATCCAAACTGTTCTAATTAGTAGCTATAAAAATTTCCCAATCCACTTAACTGCTTTGATTTAAGCAAAAACAATTTCGTATGTACAGATGTTTTTTGCTTAGCTGAAAATTCGATGATTATTTTCAACATTAAAAAATTAAGGGAAATTAAGTTGGTTGTTACACAAAGGGCACAAAGAAGGCGCAGAGTTGCACAGAGTTTTTGAGGAACCATATAAGGGCATATAAGTTTGATGGTTTCACACTGGAAATATTTACAAATCCATGGATAAAATTTCAAAAATTATAAATGGCTAGCATCTCGACAGGCTCGATGACCTCAGGATAGCGCAATCATCCGAGCGACGGCGAGGATAAAAATTC
>CAYUAN010000010.1:0-5265 GCA_964442545.1 uncultured Prolixibacteraceae bacterium
AACGATCTTCATCGTAATACATTCCCAATCCTGCTGTTCCTCTTGGACATAACTTACCGCGAGCATGTTGGTCATTTTCATTACCAATGATTTTTTGGATATTGCCTTCATCGTCTTTATAGACCCAGGCACCACACTTCCAAAAACACACCTCGCAGTAGGTAGGCGTACGGGTAAGTTCCGTATCGTCCAGCGGCTTTTGCGCCACCTTCTCGGCTGCCTTACCAACCTGTCCCAGAGCAGATCCGGCAATGGCCAGCCCTGCTGCACCCATACCGGAAATCTTAATAAACTGTCTTCTGGTTGTTTTCATTTATCTAATGTTTATATATCTTTATAATTAACTATAAATCGTTAAAATCGAGCAAATATAGCCCGCTTTAATTGATATACTTAAGTGCTAATGTTACCTAAATAACATTTTGTTTATTATTGATAATCAACACAATAAGAGCATTGTCTATAGCAACTGCTTATCCATTTATCTGATATATAAATGCTTAGGAGATATTTAGAATAGTTTTAAATTGGTGAGATTCACGCAATTACAGTCAAAAAACTGATAAATGTCATATTGGAATAAAGATTTGCCCACTTTAGGTTCCGATGCTGATTTTTTCAGTATTCGGCCTCGATGGAAAAGCCGGATGACGGGTCAATGTTCAGATGCTTCTTCAGGTAGTTTGCGGCATGGGTAAAATCGTCAGAAACAAAATCGGCAAGTGGCCGTAAATGAGCATTTTTTTGCGGATGGTTCACCGTTGTATTTTGCACATCCAGCAGCACAAAGACTCCAGGATGAATATAATTGCGCAATGCGGCGGATTCGATAATCAGGGGCTGCTGTTCCGTCAACAATTCCATCATTACCGCAAATGCCTTGGCAAGGTGCGCATCCTTTGCCATTATAAAAAATACGCGCTTCGCACCTGCCCTGAGCATACGCCCGCTGTCTTTCGAACGTATTGCGGAATGTTCTTCGAAGATGATAATGTCGCCGGTTTTATAGATGATTTTTTCCTTATCCTCATCAAAAGGATGAAAATGCGGACTGATTTTTACACCTATTATATTATAGGCCCGAAAATGCTCAATCAACTGAACGGCCAAGGTGGTTTTTCCCACATTCCGTCCGGTGCCCGAAATGAGTAATACATTATTATATACGGGAAGATTTTCCACTATACTTTTTTGACTCATGCTTAAGGGATGCGCATATATTTATGACTCTGAATGGAAATCTGCCAGCGCGGGTGTGCCAACACATAATCCACAATCGATTGCATCATCTCGTCTGCCTTACTCCATTCGGGTTGCAAATAAAGCAGGCAATCCTCCCTGACTTTGCGGGCATTTTCCTCGGCCCAGACAAAATCCGACGCATCGCTGACGATAATCTTCAGCTCATCTGCAAAGGGATAAATTTCCTCCACCGGAGGTTTGTTCTTTTTGGGCGAAAGTACCAGCCAATCCCACTCCCCGCTTAATTGATTAGAGCCTGAAGATTCCAAATAGGTTTTGATGCCGCGCTCTTTCATTGCGGCACAGAAATAATCGAAATTATAATTGAGCGGCTCGCCCCCGGTAACAATTACCGCTTTGGCCGGGCAGGCCTCCACCTGTTTAATAATTTCATCGGTCGAGGTTGGCGGGTGCAAATTAGCATTCCACGACTCTTTCACATCACACCAGTGACAGCCCACATCGCAACCGCCGACACGGATAAAAAATGAGGCCATACCGGTATTATAGCCCTCCCCCTGAATACTATAAAATGCCTCCATCAACGGAAGCATTTTACCTTGTTCCAACAATATTTCGGTTTGTCTGTCCAAACTATTTTCTCCTTTGTTTGGCCGCTTTCAAGGTGTTCATCAAGAGCGCGGCGATTGTCATCGGACCTACACCGCCCGGAACCGGTGTTATATATGATGCTTTTTTGCTTACGGCATCAAAGTCCACATCACCAATCAGCTTATAACCCGATTTGGTTTTGTCAGACTTAACACGATGTATTCCCACATCAATTACTACGGCACCCTCTTTCACCATATCCTCAGTAACAAAATGCGGACTACCAATGGCGGCTATAATGATATCGGCTTGTGCCACAACTTCTTTCAGGTTTTGCGTACGGCTATGGCACAGGGTAACTGTAGCATTGCCGGGTTTCGACTTGCGGGACATCAAAACCGACATCGGTGAGCCCACAATATTGGACCGTCCGATAACTACACAGTTTTTACCTTCGGTATCAATATCGTAACGACTGAAAAGTTCCATAATGCCGTTGGGCGTAGCCGGCAGGAATGTGTCCAGCCCCAGCATCATCTTTCCGACATTATAAGGATGAAAACCATCCACATCCTTCGCCGGATCGATAGCTTCAATAATTTTTTGCTCGTCAATGTGTTCGGGTAAGGGTAATTGCACGATGAAGCCGTCCACCTCGGGATCCTTGTTCAGGAAGTCCACAATCTTCAGCAATTCTTCTTCCGAGGTATTTGCAGGATGGCGATAAACGGTAGAGGTTATGCCCACCGATTGACTAGCGCGCTCTTTAGCGGCCACATAGGTTTCACTGGCCGGATCATCGCCCACCAAAACAGCTACCAGATGCGGAGCATCGATATCATTATCAATCATTTGCGCCACCTCTTTTTTTATTTCCTCCTTAATGGCGGCTGCCGTTGCTTTTCCGTCTATTAGTTTCATTATGTACGTCTTGAATTTGCGCGCTAAATTAGAAAAAAAAGAAGAGCATCTAATCTAATTAAATGCTCTTTTAAGGATATCTTTATAAGGTATTCAAATGGTCAATCCACCTGAATATGGCCCCAGTTTTCCCCGTTTTTAATCCGGTTGAGCTGGGTATGGGTAATCCCAAACTGCTGGGCAATTCGATACGGTCTGATCGTACCCCGCTTAAGCATCTTTTTCAAGCGGATTACCTGTGTTTCGGTAAGTTTGGAGTTCCGCACTTTTTTCTTATCGTACTCCTCATCGTTTCGCCGATGCTCCGACAATTGCTTTCGATTTACCCATTTAAGATTCTGATAGTGATTGTTGCGCCGGTTGTAGTCCAGATGAATTACAAAACTGGCATCTTCGGGTTTCTCATCAATAAAATACTCGGCTACCAATTTGTGAATAAAGACGGTCTTGCGCTTTTCATCTTTCATACGCAGCACAATAATATTATAACCCGAAAGCCAGGAACCGCCAATAATCTTGCCTCCCTTACGACTTGTTTTAAAACTTCGAATCCGTCCAAAATTCGAGATATGCACATTCTCCTCAGGATGTATCCCGTCCAGAACAATTCTTTTCCACTTTTCGTTTTGATATTGATCTATCATATTGCTGTATTACACGACAACCAGAAGTCCACCTACTGTAAACTTTTCGATTATTTAATTAGTGATTATTTAATTAATTAGCAACACCCTAACATGGGGCTTATTGATGATCGCAAATATAGAAAATATTTAGGAAATGCAAACAAATTTAAACAAGTATGATAAAAATCAAGCAAATGTAATGATATGCTTCAAATTCATTAATATATCTTCAGTATTAAGCCTGATGCTGCGGCCTTAATAAATCGTTCACGGTTTTAACGGGATTAAATGTCTCGATGGGCACTTCCACAAAAACCGTAATCCAATCGGCCATGGCCCCGTTCCACAGGCCCGGCAGCTCCATGGCTTTCAGTTCGCGCCCCTCTTTGGATTTGATGGAAATAAAACCGGCATCGGCATCCACAAAATCAGGTAAGTGGAATTTCTGACCTTTATAATTCTTCAAACCGCAAACCAAATCCACAGGATTGAAATGTGTGGAAGCATCCAGTATGGCCTTTTGTGCGGGATTCTTCAAATCAATTTGCGAGCTCTCAACAATTTGCAGGGAAAGGCCTTTATTGGTTTCCACCCAAAAGGGGCCGCCACCCGGTTCCCCTTCGTTTTTCACCATACCACAAACCCGGAGCGGCCGGTTCAGTTTGGTTTTCAATACCGCTACCTTTTCCTTATCCGGCAATGCGTCGAAATCATCGTCAAAGCGGATCATCAATGTTTGACGGGCATACTCAATCATTGATTGCAGTTCTGCTGCATCCGTATTGCCTTTATCCAGCGCCTCCAAATAAGTGAATACTTTGGTTTGTAACTCCATCAATAAGCCGCCAATCACTTTTTTGTACCGGTAAGTCGGCTCCCGCAATGCATCGGGAACCACATTATCAATATTTTTGATAAATACGATATCGCTGTCCAAATCATTCAAATTTTCAATGAGGGCACCATGTCCGCCCGGACGGAAAACAATACATCCGTCGGCATCACGAAAAGGCCGGTTGTTCATATCCACGGCAATGGTATCGGTGGAGGATTTTTGCTCCGAAAAGGTGATGGTATAATTGACCCCAAAACGCTTTATATATTTAGGCAAAACAGCCTTGATCAAATCTTCGAACAATTGCTCATGCTCCGGTGAAACGGTAAAATGAATATGCACTTCATCACCCGAGCGGGCATAAACCGCCCCCTCGACCAAATGTTCTTCCATGGCCATACGGTTACCGTCGTCATACTTATGAAACAACAACAGGGCTTTGGGAAGCTTGGCATAATTCAAACCGGGCTCTCCCAACAAATAATCCAGTACGACCGCATGTTTTCCTTCGCTGATTAATTGTGCAACGGGTGCCTGACAATCGCTCAACACCTTTTCCAATTCAGGATAAAAAGCAAAACTTTCGATTTGCTCAAAGAATTCTTTCACTGCTTTATGTTCCGGTTTTTCCAATAAGTCAACCGCGGCATGTTCGTCCAGCAAAGCACGAAACTCGAATAAATGCTTAAACATCCTACTGGCCGCACCGGAGGCAGGTACAAATTTCAATAGCTGATATAGGTCTGCATGCTGCTCAAAATAGGTCGCCATATCTTCAACTTCTTGCGAATCGAATTGCAGAATACCGTTTCCCACTTCGGCCGGAGCCTTAAGTACGGCAAAAGGGAAGCCCTTTTTAAATAGTTCTATCTGATTGATTACCTGCTCTTGACTAATACCTTTAGTTGCAAATCGTGCTAAATCCTTTTTCGTAAACATGGCTTTCTCGAATTATTTTCTCAAAAGTAAAAAAAATGTTTCGCCCGGGGCTTATTATTAAGTTAAATATACTAAATTTGCCGCTCGAAATCAGTTCAGCCCTGCCCAGGTGGTGAAACCGGTAGACACGCCAGCTTGAGGGGCTGGTGG
>CAYUAN010000011.1:0-8977 GCA_964442545.1 uncultured Prolixibacteraceae bacterium
CGAAAGGATGTATTTATCAAGCATATAATCTACCGGAACAGTGATTACCAAAACGAAGATTACTGCAGCGCCCAAACCAACCGAGGTTTTTACCGTCTTCGATACCGCCAGGTACGAACACATTCCCAGGAAGTAGGCGAACACCATATTGTCGATAAAAATCGACTTAATAAATATATTTAATTCTTCCATAATTCAAGTTCTTTAATAGATTATGCTTCAATTAATTCTTTATCGCGCGAGCGCTGAATCCAGATAATGGCGGCTACGGCGAATAAGGCCATCGGAGGCAGAATTACCAAACCGTTGTTCACATAGCCGAAGTCGTAGAAACTTTGCGGAATGATTTCCATACCGAAAAGTGTTCCCGAGCCAAACAGCTCACGGAAGAAGGCCACGGCCACCAATACCCATCCGTAACCGATACCGTTTCCGATACCGTCGAGGATGGAAGGCCAGGGCTTGTTCCCCATAGCGAAAGCTTCGAAACGTCCCATAATGATACAGTTGGTAATAATCAGTCCAACGAATACCGACAACTGCTTGCTTACATCATAAGCAAAAGCTTTCAATACCTGGTCCACTAAGATTACCAAGGCGGCAATCACCACCAGCTGCACAATAATCCGGATACGTGAAGGAATACTGTTGCGAAGGAGTGAGATAATCAGGTTTCCGACGGTCAGCACCACGATTACCGAAATAGACATCACAATTGCCGGTTCCAGTTTTACTGTTACGGCCAACGCCGAACAAATACCCAATACCTGCAAGGTAATCGGGTTATCCTTATGAATAGGATTAGTCAGCAGCTTAATATTTTTCGGAGAAAATAAAGGTTCTCTTTCTTGTTTTTCTGCGCTCATATCTATTTATGATTTTTAAAGTATTCAACATAAAGACCCAATGAATGACGCAACATTTCCGTTACACCATTACATGTCAGCGTACTTCCGGAAATCGCGTCCACACCATTTTCCGGTTTCACATCGTTCTGATTTTTCACGCCGCCTTTTACCACGGTTACCGAAACGAATTCGCCATTTTCATTAAAGATTTTCTTTCCCTTAAACTGGTCGGAAAAAACCACTTTTCCGGGGGCGGGTTTGTCCGCGATTTCGGCACCCAGTCCCGGGGTCTCTCCTTCGTGGTCGAAATTGGCTCCGTAAATCGTATTGAAATCCGATTCCAAAGCGATATTTCCCCAAATCGGCCCCCAAAGGCCTTTACCACGCACGGGAATTACATAATAGGTTTTGCCCTGGTCTTCGATTTCATAAATCGGAAGCATTCCTTCTTCCCCTTTATCAATCTTGGCATATTCCACTTTCAGGTTAATATCAAAAGCGCGGGTATCGCCTTTTTCGAATTTTCCGTTGGAATAAATACTCAGCACCTCGCCTTTGGGATTTACCACAATCTCTTTTTTCACGAGCTCCTTATATTTATTAATCGATTCTTCGGGCGAAACATACACCCCGATCGACGACAAAATATTCTGCATTTTTTCCATCTCCCGGTTTTTCTGCTGGTAGGGCTTTAGCGCGCCGCTTACCGAAGACAGGATAATGGCAACCAAAATCACCATTACGGAAGCATAAATAAATGTATATGCATTACTGTTCTTATCCATTTTATCTGATTTTTTTAGATTTCCATTTAATTATTATGCAGCTACCTTAGCCCGTTTCAAACGTTTTTTGATGTTCGCGTCAATCACATAGTAATCAATCAGCGGAGCAAATACGTTCATAAACAAAATGGCCAGCATTACCCCCTCGGGATAAGCCGGATTGAGCACCCGTACCAGGATGGCAATCAGGCCACCGAAGAATCCGTAAATCCATTTTCCGGTTTCGGTTTGCGCCGCTGTTACCGGATCGGTAATCATAAATACGGCACCGAAGGCGAATCCGCCCAGGAGCATATGCTCGAATGCCGGTAAAGCCAAATAGGCGTTATCGGGGAAACTGCCCGCGAAAGCGTTCAGAATTAAGCCCATTACAAAGCCGCCACCTACGAAGGAAACCATAATTTTCCAGCTTGCCACGCCGGTCCACAAAAGGATAAAGGCGCCGATTAAAATGGCAATGGTGGATGTTTCGCCGATGGAGCCGGGATAATGGCCAATCATCATTTCGAGCGGGCTCAAATTACTCCCGTCGAAAACCGGCCCGTTTCCGGCAGTCAGCTCCGCCAATGGAGTGGCTCCTGAAAAAGCGTCGGCCTTCTCGGCAATCCATACCTTATCACCCGACATCGACTGCGGATAGGCAAAGAATAAAAATGCACGGGTTAATAGGGCGGGGTTTACAATGTTCATTCCTGTTCCGCCGAATACTTCTTTACCGAAAACCACCGCAAAAGCCACGGCTACGGCTACCATCCATAATGGCGTATTCACAGGAACAATCAGGGGAATCAACATACCCGAAACGAAGAATCCTTCGTTCACTTCGTGGCCACGCATTTGTGCCGCTACAATCTCCACACCCAGTCCCACGATATAGGAAACCAGAATGATGGGCAATACTTTCATAAAGCCGTAACCGAATGCCTCGCCGAAGCTTACTTCCTGGCCCAGCGACTGAAAGTGCATTACGCCGGTATTCCACATTCCGAATAATAAGGCCGGAACTAAAGCAATAACCACCACAAACATGGAACGTTTCATATCCACGCCGTCACGAATGTGCGCACCGCTTGTCGTTACCTTGTTCGGAACAAAGAACAGCGTTTCGGCAGCATCGTACATGGAATGCAGAAAATGGTATTTCGCCCCTTTCTGCACATGTGGTTTTACTGAGTCTAATATATTTCTAATAAATTTCATCTTAACTATTTTTCAAATATTCATTAACTCATTTCCTTACGCATCATATCCAGCCCTTTGCGAACGATATCCTGCATATTGATTTTCGAAATACTGATATACTCGCAAAGCGCGAAATCTTCTTCGTCCACTTCGTAAATACCCAATTGCTCCATTTGATCGATATCTTCCACCAAAATGGATTTCATCAACGGAATCGGATAGATATCCATCGGGAAAACTTTTTCGAGATGACCGGTAAACACAAAAGCGCGCTCCCCACCGTTGAGATTGGTATCGGGCTTGTAGTATTTGTTGGGGGTCAACCACGAAAAGGCCGTACGATAGAAGCTGTACTTCTTCGGGCTGGGAATCAACCAACCGAAGAAGGAGTAATAATCGCCCTCGGGAATTACGGTAATGGTATGATCATAGTATGACAAATAGCCGCTCAATTCCACCTTGGTTCCGGTCAGCACATTACCACTGATAATGCGCACATTATCACCGGCCAGCTGGCCTTTCAGTATGCCTGCCATTTCGGCTCCCGCCAACACATCATAATATTGCGGATTCTTAATTTCAGAACCTGCCAAAGCAATGCGCTTGGTCGGAATATAGCGTCCTTCCAGAAATACTTTTCCGATAGTAGCCACATCGGCGGCACTCATCGTCCATACGATTTCCCCTTTGTTAATCGGGTCGATATGATGAATCTGGATTCCTACGTTTCCTGCAGGATGCGGGCCACTGAAGTGATTTATCTCAACACCTTTGGCATTGGTCAGAGCGGGAGCTTTGGAATTGGGGCCCAGGTTCAAATGAATCTTGGCGTCACTCACCATGTTCAGCGCATCCAAACCTGCCTGAAACTCTTTTTCTTTACCTTCCAACAGAAAATCCATATCGGCAGCCAATGGTGCCGAATCAAAAGCGGTAATAAAAATGGCTTTGGGATTATCCTCCGGATTGGCAATTACATTATACGGCCGTTGACGAATCAGCGGCCATACACCACTTTTCAGCATTTGCTCAACCACTTCTTCTTTGGAAAGAGTCTTGGGGTCGGCTTGCTTAAACTGCTCATAAGCATCGCTTCCGTCGGCCTCGATTCTTATTTCGAGCATCTTACGCTTTTCGCCACGAATCACATCCGTAATTGTTCCGCTCACCGGAGAAGTAAAAATTATGTTGTCGCGGTATTTATCATAAAAAACCGGACTTCCTGCTTTTACTTTATCGCCAACACGAACCATCAGCTTGGGAAACAAACCGTGAAAATCAGTGGGTTTCAAAGCATAATTCTTCAGATCGAGAGATTCGACTTTCTTATCGGCAGCACCGACAATCTTCAAGTCTAAACCTTTCTTTATTCTTATTTGTTTCGACATACTTAAAATTATGACTTATTATGTTTTATATCGTTTCAACACACAAAATATCATTGCATGTGATAGGGTGCAAAGGTCATACATTATACCGAAA
The DNA here is from genome assembly GCA_964442545.1 of uncultured Prolixibacteraceae bacterium. GTDB lineage: Bacteria > Bacteroidota > Bacteroidia > Bacteroidales > UBA1556 > UBA6267. The sequence goes on from CAYUAN010000011.1 coordinate 4,298, forward strand.
GAACGGCTATAAATAATGGATTAATTTTATGAGATTTGTCATATCTTTTCACAAAATATTACCCGCAATTCTTATTTATACTCAATCATCCGAAAAAACTTTATTGTATTGATTTATCTTAATTTACAAACCTGTTACTTTCTTAATAAAAATTTCCGAGGCGCATTACACAAAACCAAAATAAAGGCGATAATCCTAAATTTCACAAATGGATGAAATAGCCGGCTACCGTAATTAAAAATTTACCTATCTTTACACATTCTAAATAAAGATAAGAAACGAACATTATATTTTTGAATTTCAAATAAATAGCAATGAGATTTACAACAGAACAGATATTAGAGAAGCTTAAAATGGTGAAACACCCCGAATCGGGTAAAGACATTGTAAGCTTGGGGATGGTGGAAGACCTGGTGGTTGAGGAAAATAAAGTCAGCTTCAACCTGGTAATCAAAAACAGCAAAGATCCCTTCGCCAAATCTTTGGCAAAATCCTGCGAGCGCACCTTGCAGTTTTACCTGGATGAAAATCTGGAGGTAGAGGTTAACACCAAGATTCAGCACTTTCAGGCAGCCAATTTTGCTGCTCCGAAGCGCCCTTTGGCGGATGTGACCAATATTATCGGCGTGGCCTCGGGTAAAGGCGGTGTAGGGAAATCCACTATTGCCGCGAACCTGGCCGTTGCCCTGGCTAAAACAGGTGCCAGCGTAGGACTTCTGGACACGGACATTTACGGGCCTTCGGTACCGACTATGTTTGACCTGGAGAATGCCCGTCCGGTAGCCACACAGGTTAACGGAAAAACCTTGATTGAGCCCATTGAAAAGTACGGCATCAAGCTGCTTTCCATCGGTTTCTTTGTGGAACCGGACAAAGCTTTAATCTGGCGCGGTTCGATGGCGACAAACGCACTGAACCAGTTTATGAACGACGGAAATTGGGGCAAACTGGATTATCTGGTTTTGGATATGCCTCCCGGAACCGGCGATATTCACCTGACTTTGGTACAAGCCGTTGGCATTACCGGTGTGGTTATCGTGAGCACCCCGCAAAAAGTGGCGCTGGCCGACGCCCGTAAAGGTGTTTCGATGTTCCGCCAAAAAGACATTAATGTTCCCGTTTTGGGCCTAGTGGAAAACATGGCCTATTTCCAACCGGCGGAATGCCCGGAAAACAAATACTACATTTTCGGTAAGGACGGCGCGAAGAATCTGGCTGACGAACTGAATGTTCCGCTTTTGGGACAGATTCCGTTGGTACAAGGAATTATGGAAGCCGGTGATAACGGAAAGCCTGTTGCCTTGAACGCGGACGACCCGATGGGACAAGCCTTCCGTGAGCTGGCGGCTAATGTGATTAAGCAAACCGAAATTCGTAATAAGGAGATGGCTCCGACAAAAAAGGTGGAGATTAATCCGAATGCATCTTGCGCAACCTAAAACTAATATAAAAGTTAAAAGCCGGGAGGATGTCTGAAAAAGTTTGACTTTCGTCGAAATAAAAACAAAACTTTGTGGACCTCTGCAATACGTCGGGCAACTTTATGTTATTGCACAAAGTACTCAAAGAAAGCACAAAGCACTTTTTCAGACAGCCTTTTGGTTTTGTAAAATATTTCAAATTATGGAAAACAGAGAAGAATTAGTCAAGAAAGTCAACAATGTAATCGATCAGGTGCGGCCTTATCTTGTAGCAGACGGCGGCGATATTGAGTTTGTAAGTCTGAGCGAGGACAATGTGGTGCTTGTGGAGCTTCAAGGAGCTTGTGCCTCCTGCTCGATGAGCATTATGACTTTGAAAGCCGGCGTGGAACAGGCGATGATTAAGGCGATTCCTGAAATCAAAGCCGTAGAAGCCGTAAACGGTTTATAATTCGAATCCAATTAATGAGGATGAAAACCGCCCTGGCTTACGCAAATTATCTGTTGCGTGCAAAAACGCGGCACGGTATTCATTCGCCTTTTGTATTCAATTTTCTGGACCGCTACCTTAAAAGCGGTGCTGCTTGTCCCCAAGCGGAGGCCATTGAGCAGATCCGGAAAAAGCTATTGCACGACGAGCGCCAAATTGATTTTGAAGATTTCGGTGCCGGCTCGAAACGGGTAAAAGACAGAAAACCCCGCATTAGCCAATTGGCAAAAAACTCCCTGAAACCACCCAAATACGCCCGTCTGATTTGTCAGTTGGCGCAATATATCCAAGCCGAAAATATTATCGAATTAGGAACTTCGCTGGGAACGACAACGCTTTATCTGGCCAAAGGAAATCCCGCGGCAAAGATTTACAGCATTGAAGGCAGTCCCGCTGTGGCGGAGATAGCGCAGGAACAATTTGACGCCCTGCAATGCGACAATATCGATCTGCGAACCGGAGTTTTTGATGATGTTTTGCCCCGATTACTTTCGGAATCAGACAACATTGATTTTGTCTTTATCGACGGCAACCATACCAAAGCGGCCACATTGCGCTATTTCGAAATGGTGTTGCCGAAATTATCCGGTAACGCCCTTGTGGTTTTTGATGATATTAACTGGTCGGACGAAATGCGCGAAGCCTGGTCGGAAATTAAAGCCCGGCAGCAAGTGCGGGTCAGTATGGATTTCTTCTTTCTGGGCGTGGTTGCGGTAAATCCGGGTTTGAGTAAAGAAGATTTTTTGGTTCGATATTAGGTTTTTTGCCATCCCTTCGGGAGGAAATCCTGCGAGGTAGGTTTGTGGCTTTTTGTTTGTGGTTTGTGGTTTGTTGCCTGCCTGCCGGCAGGCAGGTTTCTTGCCATCCCTTCGGGAGGAAATCTTTCCAGGTCGTCGAGCGAAGTCGAGACGGCGGCTTCTGAATTTTGAATGGCGTTTGGTTTTGCACGGGTGGAGTCCGCTGCGTGCTGCGCGCTCGCGGAATCCGGGCAGGGAGAACGGATTCCTGCTCCAGGTTTTCGCTTGCAGAATGGTTCTAAAAGGTATAAACTACAGGCATCTCGACTACGCTCGATGACCTGCGGTAATATGGCTGGGCACGGGAGGAGTCCACTACGCACTCGCGGAATCTATGCCCCTACTTCTGTCTTCCGTCTTCCGGGTGGCCGAGCGGAGTCGAGGCCCCAATTTCCAACTTCTGTCTTCCGTCTTCCATGTGGCCGAGCGGAGTCGAGGCCCCACTTTTTCCTTTCCCCTTGAAACTTTTTCCTTTTGCCTTGAAAAACCTTGTCTTTCTTATCCTGTTAAATAGCAACTTTTTCACTTTGCTCCAAAGCGACATTTGCTCCTATCTTTGTACGGAACAAAAGCATGAAATATGAAACGAAGAGAAGCTTTTAAGAAACTCGGATTATTAAGTATGGCCGGATTGTCGGGTATGGTATTAGTATCCTGTGGCACGGAAGATAAAAAAGCCGACTACGGTGTAGCCGGCTTCCATTACTAAAAAATAATACTAAAGGTAGGATTAATATTTAAAAACCTTTTACGGTTTTTAAATTTCGTTTGAATGCTTTACATTCCTTTACGCAAATCAGTAAAATCCATTATGATTTCGCTGAACCGCTCCTATGAAAAAGAAATATTGTATGGGTAAAATCCTGCCCAATAATATTAATTATTTTTATTTCTCCCTAACCAAATGGGGCAGCATTAAGTATCGCCTTTCCGCCAAGCCTTGATTAAGATTTCGATGTTTACGAAATTTTTGATCTTTTGTTACATCAAAGTGTACTAAAATAGAAAAAATTTTATCAATGCTTCAAAGTGCATAATATTAAGCTCGTTTCAATGGGTTCAATTTTGATTGGTATTATTTACAGCTTAAAAAACTTAATAAATTCTGTCTCGCTTTTTAAGACGTAAACACCTGAAGGCAATCCGGAAATATTTATTTGCAATGATTCATCCGCATGATTCTGATTTCTTTGTACCAGAACTTCCCGTCCTGAAATATCATAGATTCGTATTTCCTCATTAAAATCAATACCGTTAATGATTAGAATATTATCCGCAGGATTTGGGAAAACCCTAATATTCGACCGACTTTCGAAATTTACCATTTGGATGCCGGAATAGGTGTACTTCCCATCGTAATCGGTTTGTTTCAAACGGTAATAGTTTATGCCCTGCAGCGGACTGATATCCTCTGCCGAATAGCTGCGCATTTCGTTGGAATTGCCGGCACCAAATATCCGGGAAATACTTTCCCAATTTTCTCCGTCTTGCGAACGTTCAATGGTAAAGAAATCGTTATTGGTTTCAGTGGCGGTTTGCCATGACAGCAAAACACGCTGGTCCTCTTTCTCCGCATCAAAACTTAGTAATTCGATAGGCAAAGGCGCGGTAGTAGTATCCAAAGAACCTAAAGTATAATAACCAGCTGATAAAGTAGATGATACAAGAAAATAAACCGTGTCGTTTGTAACACCGGAAGCTCCTTGCAGGTCTGTCCAGTTGCCACTATTCGTTGAACGGTACAACAAACGATAATTAGCCAATGCGCTAGAAGGAGGCGTTTGATTATACCCTCCGTCCGAGAAGTCAAAACCAAAATTAACAGCCAAATTAGAACCCGCGCCTAAGGTCTCCTCCACATACCAAATCCGGTTCCAACGGGCTTCCAAACTAGTAGAACTGCCAATATCCGATGTATTTATACTATTCTCACTACCATCATTTCCCGCGATAACATAATCTCCGTTAACCG
>CAYUAN010000012.1:0-4081 GCA_964442545.1 uncultured Prolixibacteraceae bacterium
CATGGCAATGGACGAAATGTATCGAAGCGGGACCGTGCTTACCGGAGATATAATGAATACGGATATAAGCCTGGAAGCCAAAAGCAATGCTCCTTTGGTCAGCTATAATTTTATTGAGGTGTACGGTTTGCAGGCGGAGGTGGCCGTTGAATCCTGGAAAAAGGCTTTGGATCTGGAAATGCAGACACCTGCTCCGAAAAATATTATTCCGCATGCGCCTTATTCCCTTTCGCGCACTTTGTGGCAAAAAATACGGGATTATCAAAAAACCGGAACCACACTGAGTATGCACTATATGGAAAGCCCGGGGGAGGCGGATTTCTTTAGGGACGGCAGTGGGCCTCTGGCGCGGCGTTTTGCTTCCTGGGGACTGCAATTGCCCAATACCGTGCCGACGGGCAAACGGCCTTTGGAGAGTTTGAAAGACTTTTTGCATACCGCCGACCGTTTGCTATTGATTCACAATACGTTTGTCAACGAGCAGGATATATATTTCGCCAAAGCCCTGTTCGATAAGCTTTATTTCGGGCTTTGTCCCAACGCCAATTTGTTTATCGAAAACAGCTTGCCCCCGATGGATTTGTTGCGCAAAAACAAGCTTAAAATCTGCATCGGAACGGACAGTCTGGCGTCCAACGCGCAACTGAGTGTATTGGAGGAACTGAAAACCTTGCAAGAGCGATTCGATATTTCCACCGGCGAACTAATCAGCTGGGCAACGAAAAACGGAGCCGAGGCTCTGGGAATGGAGAAACTATTCGGCACAATCGAAGCAGGAAAGAAGCCGGGGCTGGTGCATATTAAGGGAATCGGCGCAGATGGCAAATTATTGCCGGAGGCCGTATCAAAAAGAATTAACTGAAATTGAATCAGGAGTTTAAAAAATACAGGGATTATATCGCCGCCAACGAAGGCGGTGGCGAAAGTGTCGCTTTGTTTGACAAGGCGGTGGCGCTTTTTTCCGAATCCAAAACAACCAATAAAATTTGCCCGGGGCGGGATAAAAAGGAATGTTTGATTTCATTGCTCGACCTGTTGCAAGAAGAGCTGAACACCTATGCCGCCACATTAATCGCGGCCGTACTCAGCCAGTCGGTCTCGGGCACCAAAGGCCTGGGCGCTTTGGAACAGGAGTTTCCGCCCTATATCATCAAAATCGTCTCCGCTTTTTTTAATTTGCGCAAATTGAAATTCGGCAATATTGCCGGACAGGCGGATGAGGCACGCTCGTTAATTCTGTCGGTAGCCGAAGATATGCGGGCTGTTTTGCTCGATTTTGCCATCCAGATTATCCGGGTGCGCAATCCTGAGGGCTTGAGTTTTACCAAGATGGCTCCCATGGTTTATGATTTGGTGGAGCATATTTATATCCCCATTGCCCACCGTTTGGGTTTTTATCAGCTAAAGTCGGAACTGGAAGACCGTGTGCTGAACTATCGAAACCCGGAGGCTTATGCCGCCATTAGCCGTAAGCTGGAGGAAGGACGTCCGGCGCGCGAAAAGCTGATTGCGGAATTTATTTTACCCGTAAAAAAAGAACTGGACAAGCACGGCTTGAAGTATGTGGTGAAAAGCCGTACCAAGTCGGTTTCGTCTATTTGGGCCAAGATGCAAAAACAGGATATTCCTTTCGAGAAGGTGTTTGACCTATGGGCCGTGCGCATTATTATCGACTCCAAACCCAAAGACGAAAAAGCCGATTGCTGGCACGTATATTCCGTGCTGACCAATATTTATCAGCCAAATTTAAATCGCCTGCGCGACTGGATTACCGTGCCCAAGGAAACGGGTTACGAATCTTTGCACGCTACGGTTTTGGCGCCCAACAAACATTGGGTGGAGGTCCAGATTCGTACGACGCGTATGGACGACGAGGCCGAAAACGGAATGGCGGCACATTGGCGGTATAAAGGCGGGAAGGCCGGACGTGGCGTTGATTTCTGGCTGCAAACCATACGTGAATCATTGGAGAAAGAGGATTCGGCCCGCAAGAGCTTTCTGCTTTCTGCCAAAAAATTTACCAATGAGGTTTATGTATTTACTCCTGCGGGTGATGTAAAAAAACTGCGCTTGGGCTCAACGGTGCTCGATTTCGCCTATGCCATTCATACCGAAATAGGAAACACCTTCGCTTCGGCTACGGTAAACGGGAAGATTGTGCCCATCGACCATGTATTGAAAAACGGTGATCAGATTAGCATCCACACTTCCAAGCATAATCGCCCTTCGGTGGACTGGCTGAAAATCGTGGTCGATCCGCGCACAAAGACCAAGATTAAAAAGGTGCTGGACGAAAAGCGGCAGCAGGAAGTGGAACGGGGAAAAGAAATTTTGGAGCGCCGTTTCAAAAACTGGAAAATGGAGTTGAACCAAGAGCTGATTGACCGTTTGGTAAAGCAGTATAAGTTCAAAAAGACCTCCGATTTATATTATCTGGTGGCTATGGAAAAACTTGACCCGCTGGATATTAAAAAGGCGGTATTGGAAGAGCAGGATGTCGCTGAAGCAGTTGCCGAAACGGATTTAAGTTTAAGTCACACCACAATTGATGAGCCTGAAAACGAGGATGTATTAATCATTGATAAGCTGGATAATGTAAACTTTTCTTTGGCCAAATGCTGTAATCCCATTCCCGGCGATCCGATTTTCGGTTTTGTAACGGTGAGCAAGGGTATTAGTATCCATCGGAAAGATTGCCCCAATGCCGCGCAGATGCGCGAGCGATTTCCCTACCGTATTATCGAATCGAAATGGAAAAGCGGCAATCGTTCCTCCAATTTTACGGTTAATCTGCGTATTGCCGGAGATGCGCATTCCGGCGCGATTTCCGAGATTACGCGGCTGGTTTCCCAGGAAATGAAAGCCCGCCTGCTGCATATCAATTTCAATACGTCCGGCGAAGCGTTCGGGGGAAGTATTAAAATAAAGGTACAGGATAACGATGCTCTGGAAATATTGATGGAGCAATTACGCAATATCAAAGGCGTAACGGCTGTTTATCGTTAAGCTTTTCTGCATTTCGTCTGGTGGGGAAAGCAAAACAAAACAAGCTTAGCCTACCACCACATTCACAATCCGCTTGGGAACAACGATAATCTTGCGTACAGTTTTTCCCTCCAGCCAGCGTTGCGATTCTTCGGCCTGCAATACCGCCTGCTCGATTTCTTCCTTGCTCATATCCGCCGGAAGGTCAATCTTAAAGCGCATTTTACCGTTAAATGAAACCGGATAAGTAATGCTGCTTTCTTTCAGGTAATCCGCGTTAAACTCCGGATAGGCGGCTGTTACTACAGACTCTTTATGGCCCAGCAGATGCCAAAGTTCTTCGGCCAGGTGCGGGGCATAAGGTGCTATAAGCACAGTTAGCGGTTCCAGTATCGCACGTTTATTGCATTTCAAATCAGCCAACTCATTGGTGCAAATCATAAAGGCGCTAACGCCTGTATTAAAGTTAAAGCGCTCGATATCTTCCTGCAGCTTTTTGATGGTTTTGTGCAGCACTTTCAATTCCGCCTCGGTAGCTTTATCCTCGCTGATGCTCAACACGTTCTTTTCATTATGGAAGAGTCGCCAGAATTTTTTAATAAAACGGAATACTCCTTCGATTCCTATGGTATCCCAAGGTTTCGATTGCTCGATAGGCCCGAGGAACATTTCGTATAAACGCAGGGTGTCGGCTCCATATTTCTCAATCAGGTCGTCCGGGTTTTGCACATTGTACAGCGATTTCGACATTTTCTCCACTTCCCAGCCGCAGATATATTTTCCGTCTTCAAGAATAAACTCGGCATCGGCAAATTCGGGTTGCCATTTGCGGAAAGCCTCCAAATCGAGTACATCATTGTCCACAATATTGATATCCACATGAATGCGCTGAACATCATACTCTTTGCGCAGCCCGTAGGATACGAACTTATTGGTTCCCTTAACCCGATACACGAAGTTTGAGCGTCCCTGTATCATGCCTTGGTTTATCAGCTTTTTGAAAGGCTCTTCTTTTACGACCATGCCCAGATCGTAGAGGAATTTATTCCAAAAACGGGCATAAATCAGGTGGCCGGTAGCATGCTCGGCACCACCG
>CAYUAN010000013.1:0-11078 GCA_964442545.1 uncultured Prolixibacteraceae bacterium
AGTTGCTCCAACTGATGAATGAAATCGTCAATGCCGCCGCCCCGCGAAATCTTTTGATGGGCATAGGAAAGCTCCAGATGTGTATGCACATTGACAAAACCCGGGCAGATAGCGCCTTTGTAATATTCCGCCTCCACATCCCGCCCGGAGCGGATATCCAAAATAGTTCCGTCACGCTCAACCACAAGCGTGGCATTATGCAACACCGTTCCGCTGCCCGTATAGATATAATCGGCACTAATTTTTCGCATCCTTTGATAAAATGGTGGCGGCAAAGATAGCTAAGATTGGGGATTGCGTGAAGATTACATTTTTATATACCAAAACTTAAAACACAGTAACCATCTTATTTCTCGTTTGATACGGCAATTTTAGCCTCAATTTTGTCCATTAAGCCCATACGGGCCAAAGCAATGCCAAAAGCTGTCGGGCGGGATTGATTTATAAGCAAAAAGATACTTAAATCTCATTCGAATGCCAGCATTGCTTAAATTTGCAAAAGAACAAACAGGAAGGGAAAAAGGTCATGAACAAAAATATGAATACAATCTGGTCGCGTTTTTTAAAATATTTTGGGCAAGGATTGCTCTTCGTAGTCCCTGTATTTGTTACCATTGCCGTTTTATTTTATTTATTTCAAAAAGCCGACACCATTTTTGGCCTGGATATTCCCGGTTTGGGTTTTTTGATTTTGGTGGCCGGTATTACGCTGATTGGTTTTATCGGAACGGTTTTCGTGACCAATCCCGTTGTCGGCTGGTTTAGCGGATTGATTAACCGCACGCCGGTAGTAAAAATCATTTACAGTTCGGTAAAAGATCTGCTCTCGGCATTTGTGGGGAGCAAGAAAAAATTTACCCATCCTGTTTTAATTAAATTATCTGCTGAAAGCGATATGCAACAAATCGGTTTTATGACGCAAGACGACCTAAGTGATTTGGGCATCGGCCCCGATATGGTATCGGTTTATGTGCCTTTTTCGTTCAGCATTATGGGAAATGTGTTTGTGGTGCCAAAGGCAAATGTTACGCCCATTGAGGCATCGCCTACCGAGACCATGAAATTTGTGGTTTCAGGCGGAATTACCAATGTGCAGGAAATAAGGGACAAAAAAGAGAAAGAATTAGAACAGAAAAAATAATAAACTATGGAATTTAAGAATTATCAGATTGACGAACAAGAAATTAAAGCCCGATTAGAAAAAATATTAGCCGGAGAATTTAAAAATTTAAGTCGCAAAGAAGCGTTGCGCATTGCCCTGAGCTGCATTGACCTGACCACCCTGGAAGGCAGTGATAACGACCAGAAAATCAAAGATATTTGCTATCAGGCAAAGCGTTTTAAGGTAAACGGGACGGATATTCCCAATGTAGCCGCGGTTTGCTTTTATCCGCCTTTTGCCAAACTGGCTAAAAAGCAATTGGAAAATACAGGTATCCACGTGGCTTGCGTAGCCGGGGCTTTCCCCAGTGGTCAGTCACCATTGGATGTGCGTTTGGCCGAAGTGCGCTATGCAGTGGAACAGGGTGCCGACGAGATTGATATGGTTATCTCGCGCGGGAAATTTCTGGAAGGCGATTTCGATTATGTCTTTAACGAGGTTAAAGCCCATAAAGAGGCTTGCGGCGATGCTCATCTGAAAGTGATTCTGGAAACCGGAGAACTGAAAACGCTATCTAATATTCGCAAAGCATCGGATATAGCCATTGCCGCCGGAGCCGATTTTATCAAAACCTCCACGGGAAAAATTCCGGTAGCCGCCACCCTTGAAGCTTTTATTGTAATGCTGGATGCCATTAAAGAGCATTATGAGAAAAGCGGAAAGATGATTGGCATTAAGCCGGCAGGCGGAATACGTCAGGCCGATGAAGCTTTGAATTATTTATTGGTTTTGGAACACGTCTTGGGTGAGCAGTGGATGAATAACGAATGGTTCCGAATCGGCGCCAGTAGCCTGGCCAATAATGTTTTGGAAGCTATAATGAGCTAACGACCCGGACAGCTTGCGCAGTATGTGCTATTTTAATGATTTTTACGGGATAGTTCAACTGAGTAAAAAATGGACGCTAACCACAGGTTTTAAATCAACTTTCAACGAACGTCCAAAGACAGTTCCGGCTACGATATGTGGCTGCTCCGGTGGTTATTGTCCGGTATGCGATAACCGATTAGTGGGTAACGGCCATAAGCATTAACAAATAACAAAAAAATCGCGGGAATTCCCGCGATTTTTTGTTAATTCCTTAATACTCTTCTATATCCTATTTATAGAAGCAGATATAAGAACTGACATCATCTGCTTTTAATTTAAAATTCTTATGAGCATGAGCCGTAAATTCCTCTCCTGTTTCACAAGTCTTCCACTCATCCAGGCCTTCTTCCCAAAAACTAATCTTTCCTGAGGTTACACGGTAATGCTCATCTACAATAGCGCCAAATTCAAACTCTCCCTCAGCTATTATTCCTACAGAAAAAGCTTGATTATCATCTTCATGGGTTAGCGACATTACCCGGTCGCCATGATACTTTCTTAATTTATACATATTCCCTCCTTCTTTTTATGGACCAGGAAGGCCCGGTTTAACGTTCATTTTAATTGCCCAAGCAAGTTACGAAATATATGCAGATTTGTCAATACTTATTGCCGATTTATTTTTAGAAAAATGTTATAAATTTTTTAAGCTTTTCTTAACAAGTTTTTTGTTCTTGCCGTGTCATAACAGTACGTTGAACTAAAACAATGACGCCATGAATACGAAAAGATTTATCATTCCATTAAGTTTATCCCTGATTATTATCGCTTTGTATTTGATTATCCCTTTGCAGGATGTTGCCGATAACCCTCAGTTTCAGGGGACAAAATACAGTAAAACCATGACCGATGCCAAAACACTGATTGATACCAAGTGCATGGTTTGTCACGGCATAAAGGATAATTATGATGCCATGCTGGCGCCGCCCTTTGCACATATCAAAAAGAAATATTCAAAAGTATATCCGGATAAAAAAGATTTTGTGGCGGCTTTCAGCTCATTCACCGTACAACCTTCCGAGGAAAAAGCAATGATGTTTGGCGCCTTGAAGCAATTCAAAGTGATGCCCAATATGGGATATACCAAAGAAGAAGCGGAGCAAATCGCTACTTACGTTTATGAAAACGATTTCCCGGAACCTTCATGGATAAAGAGCGGTGCCGGTCAAGGAAATGCGAAGTAAGATTCGTTATTTAGTTTATTTTTCAACCACGATTTCACCCCTCAGGCAGCAATTGCCTGGGGGTGATTTTTGTGGCATCTATTTTATGCACAAGAAGGATAAACCCAAATCAGCCAACGAAACAAAATTCCTATCTTTGCGCCCTGAAAAAACAAAACTATAATGGGCGTACCGGTATTATATAAAGACTTGGGATTAATGGATTATCAGGAGGCCTGGGATTATCAGGAAATCCTGTTTCATGATATCAAAAACGCGAAAATCCGTAACCTTGAATTACCGCAGTGCGAGGTTTTGCCCAAAATGAATTTCCTGCTTTTTTGCGCGCATCCGCATGTTTATACCATTGGCAAAAGCGGAAAGGAAAGCAACCTGCTGGTTGACGAAAAGTTGTTGAAATCCAAGGGAGCCAAAGTATATAAGACCAATCGCGGGGGCGATATCACTTATCACGGGCCCGGACAAATCGTCGGGTACCCGATACTCGACCTCGAAGATTTCGGGCTGGGTATCCGTAATTATATCGACAAGCTGGAGCAAAGCATTATCAATACGCTGGCCGAATACGGTATTGAAGGCCAACGACTGGCCGGCGCCACGGGCGTTTGGCTGGATGTGGGAAATCCCGGTAAAGAACGGAAGATATGTGCCATGGGCGTGCGGGCGAGCCGCCATGTTACCATGCACGGATTCGCCTTCAACGTAAATACCGACCTCAATTATTTCAACTATATCAATCCCTGCGGCTTTACCGACAAGGGCGTTACTTCACTACAAAAGGAGCTGGGAAAAGAAATGGATATCGAAGAGGTGAAGCAAAAACTGAAGATGCAGATCGCGAAAGAATTTGATATGGTTCTGGATGAATAATTGATATTTCAGCCCCCTATTTTTAGAAAACGAAACAGATGGAACGAAAAGATATACAGCGCAAACCCAAATGGATGAAGAGCCCTTTGCCCTCGGGCAAAACCTACATCAAGGTGAAAGACGTTGTAAAGAAAAACAAGCTACATACCATTTGCACCAGCGGCAATTGCCCCAATATGGGCGAATGCTGGAACGCGGGAACGGCTACTTTTATGATATTGGGCGATATATGCACCCGTTCGTGCAAATTTTGCGATGTAAAAACCGGCAAGCCGCTGCCCGTGGATTGGGAAGAACCCGCCCGTGTAGCGGATTCGGTAAAGAAAATGAAAATCAAGCATTGCGTACTCACCTCTGTTGACCGCGATGATTTGGAGGACGGCGGCGCCGAATTATGGGCGCAAACGATCAGGGAAGTAAAAAAACAGAATCCCGGAACGACCATTGAAGCGCTGATTCCTGACTTCGACGCCCGGCCCGAGCTGATTCAAAAAGTGATTGATGCCGGAGCAGAAGTGATTTCCCACAATATGGAAACCGTGCGCCGGTTGACACCTTCTACCCGCTCCCGCGCGAAATACGAGCGTAGTTTGGAGGTGCTGCGTATAATTTCCGAATCACCGGCCCGTTGTAAGTCGGGCATTATGCTGGGCATAGGCGAAAAGCCGGAGGAAGTGATGGAAACTTTGCAGGATATGCGGACAGCGGGAGTGGAGGTTGTAACTATTGGCCAATATCTGCGTCCCAGTCCCAAGCACTTGCCTATTGTTGAGTTTATCCGGCCCGAAGTATTCAAGGAATACGAGCGCACAGGACTCGAAATGGGCTTCCGTTATGTGGAAAGCGGCCCGCTTGTACGTTCGTCGTACCATGCCGAAAAGCATGTACATTAAAATAATGTTGCATAATTTATTGAATTCAATAAATTTGCCACTCAAAACAAAACAGACATCTTAAAAATCAATCGAATGAAAAAATCACTATTTACATTTTTGGCATTTATAATTTTTGCCGGAACCATGTTCGCCCAAACGACGGTGGATATGACCCCTACAGCCCCCGTCCCCATGGACCCGAGCGTTCGCCACGGAGTTTTGGAAAACGGACTTACCTACTACATTAAGGTAAATAAAATGCCGGAAAACCGTGCGGAATTTTACCTGATAAATAATGTTGGCGCCATGCAGGAAACGCCCATGCAAAATGGTTTTGCACACCTTACCGAGCATATGTGCTTTAACGGAACTAAGAATTTCAAAAAGCACGAGATTATTCATTACCTGCAATCCATCGGTATGAAATTCGGCCCGGAAATCAACGCCTATACGGTTTATGACCAAACGGTTTATACGCTGAATAAGGTTCCGTTGGAAGTTAAAGAAAACATCGATACATCGCTGATGATTTTGTACGACTGGGCATGCAACGTAAGCATGGAAACCGATGAAATTAACGCGGAGCGTGGTGTTGTTCGCGAAGAATTGCGTACCCGCCGTTCGGCAAATATGCGTTTGCGTGACAAAACCAATAAGGTATTGTTTAAAGACTCCAAATACGCCGTACACAACATTATCGGAACGGTTGATGTAATCGACAATTCCCCTTGCGATACTTTACGCGCTTTTTACAAGGAATGGTACCGCCCCGATTTACAAGCTATTGTGGTAGTCGGCGATTTTGATGCTGATGTCATGGAAGCCAAGGTAAAAGAAATGTTCAGCAAATTGCCGGTACATAAAAATGCCAAAGAGCGCAAATATTACCAAATTCCCGACCATAAGGAAACGCGCGTAGTAATTGCTACCGACCCGGAAGCTCCGATGAATATGACCTGGGTTTACATCAAGCATAATCCGGATAAAGACCGTTCGGTATCCTATTACCGCGAAGGATATTTACAACAGCTTTATGCCATTATGGTAAATGCCCGTTTGGAAGAAGAAAGCCAGAAACCGGATGCGCGTTTTGCCCAGGCCGGAATGTTCTATACCAATCTGGTACGCACAAAAGATGGCCATTTAGCCGTTTCCGTGTACAGTAAAGACCAGATTAAAGACGGAACCATGGCGATACTTGAAGAAAGCGAGCGGGTAAAACGTTACGGATTCCTGCCGACCGAGCTTGATCGTGCCAAAAAGGAAATGATGGCTGCGATTGAGAAAAGCTATAATGAGCGCAATAAAAGACAGTCAAGCAGTATTGCCAACGGCATTAAAGGAAACTTCCTGACCCAAGAGCCCATCCCGAGTGATGATTGGGAATACGAATTTGGCAAGAAAGTTCTGGAAACGGTAAGTGTGGATGAAATCAATAAACTGGTTAAAAAGTGGATTGTTGATTCGAATGTTGTTATCGCCCTTACCGGACCGGAAAAAGAAGGCATTACCTATCCTACCGAAGAAGAAGTATTGGCTTGGGTAGCCGAAGTAAAAAATATGAACATCAAACCCTATGTGGATGCTGATGCCAACAAACCATTGATTGCCGCGGTACCTGCGCCGGGAACCATTGTAAAAGAAGAAAAAGACAAGAAGCATAATATCACCCGCTGGACACTAAGCAACGGGGTTAAAGTTGTGCTGATGCCCACCGATTTCAAAGATGATGAAATCCTGATGATGGCGCAAAGTGTAGGTGGTTATTCCAAATACGCACAAAAAGACGATGTATCTTCAAAAATTGCTGCCGATGTAATCAAGCAAAGCGGTGTGGGAGAATTCGACAATATTGAACTGCAAAAGAAACTGGCCGGAAAAAATATCCGCGTCTATCCCTTTATCGGTCAATTACAAGAAGGTTTTAACGGCAGCTCTAACAAAAAGGATTTTGAGACTATGCTCAAACTCACATATTTGTATTTCACGGCACCCCGTGCCGATAAGGACGCCTTTGAGGCATACAAAAACCGCGAAATTACTTCACTGGAAAACAAGAGCCTTGACCCGAACTCGGGCTTCTTCGACTCGGTACGTGTGGTGTTATCCTCACATAATGCCCGTGCCCGGGCCTGGAATGCCGAAATGTACAACGAGGCCAAGCTCAACCGCATTAAATACATCTTCACCGACCGCTTTGGTGATCCTTCAGGATTTACCTTCTATTTCGTAGGAAATATCGACCCTGAAAAAGACAAGGAAGCCATCCTGACCTATCTGGGCGGACTCCCGACGGTGAACCGCACCGAAACATGGAGTGATTTGGGTATCCGTTATCCTGATACGAAGGATAAAATCATTTACCACCGTGATATGGAAACAGCAAAGGCCAGCGTGGTGGTTGCTTATACCGGTAAAACCAAGAAATACAGCGTTGAAGACCGTTTGATGTTAATGGCTATTCAGGAGTATCTGGATCTGCGCTACACCGAAACTTTGCGCGAGGAGATTGGCGGCACCTATGGTGCTTCCGTTTGGTCTTCGTTCCGTCCCTATCCGGAACCGGAATATATGCTGGGTGTATATTTTGATTGCGACCCCGAGAAAATGGATACCATGGTTTATGTGGTGCACCAGGAAATTGCCAAGCTGATAGAAAACGGCCCGGACCAAAAGAGTGTGAACAATATCGTGGAGAACAAGCTAAAAGAGCTGAAAGAAAACGAAAAGAAAAACAGATATTGGCTGGGTAAGCTCTCGGATGATGATTTCTACGGAACGGATAACGTGAATTTCGACTATGCTAAATTCTGGCAGGAACTGACACCCAAGAAGATTCAAAAGGCGGCCAAGAAATTTATGAATGAGCAAAGCTCTATCGAGATTATTCAAACGGCTGCAGAAGTGAAATAAATCATAAAAGATCAATCTATTTGAAAAATCCTGCGGTTTCGGCTGCGGGATTTTTTATTTTCGCCCCCGATGAAACAACAAACAAAAGCATATCTGTTCGCGCTTTCGGCTGTGGTATTGTGGTCTACCGTGGCCACCGCCTTTAAGATTGCCCTGGAACGGGTGGACTTTATACAGCTGCTTATGTTTGCCGGCGGAGTAGCCACCAGCGCACTTTTTGTTATCCTGCTTATCGAGGGCAAGCTGGCGAGACTAACGCAGCTCAGTAAAAAAGAATGGTTGCTGGCCGTCGCCCGCGGGTTTCTGAATCCGTTTTTGTATTACATGATGCTGTTTAAGGCCTATGATATGCTTCCGGCACAGGAGGCGATGACGCTGAATTACACCTGGCCAATCGTGCTGGTTTTATTGTCGGTACCCTTGCTCAAACAACATCTGACACGGCAGGGTGTATTGGCGGTTCTGCTGAGCTTTACCGGAGTGATTGTGATTGCCACCAAAGGGAATTTAATGGACCTGCATTTCTCCGATATGAAAGGCGATTTTCTTGCCTTGTCCACCTCACTGGTATGGGCCTTCTTTTGGATTATCAATATCAAGTGTAAAACCGATGAGAGCATCAAGCTCTTTTTAAGTTTCGGGTTCGGCTTTTTATTCAGCCTGCTCGCCGTTTGGAAATTTTCGGAATTTGCTTTCCCCGGCATCGAAGGACTGGCCGCGGTAACCTATGTTGGACTGGCCGAAATGGGCCTGACTTTCTTTCTGTGGCTAAACGCCCTGAAACATGCCGAGCGCACCGATCAGGTAAGCCAATTGATTTATCTCTCCCCTTTCCTGTCCTTGTTTTTTATCAGTCTGGTACTGCACGAACCCATTCATTTTACTACCTTTATCGGACTGATACTCATTTTGGCCGGAATTATTTGGCATAAAAAAACACAGCAAAAAACTTAAGTTCTCTGCTGTGTTTTCCGTTTTTTATCCCCCAAAATTTAGAAGGGTAAATCGTCGTCAACTTGTGCCGAGGGAGCAGTTTCGGGATTGTCGTCCGGTACGGTATTTTGCGGCTCGGCTACATTTGATTTTCCGGCGGCAGGCGGGGCATCAGCTGCTGATGGCGGCGGCGGATAATTTCCGGACTGACCGCCTTCACGTTTCCCCAGCATGATAAATTTATCCGCTACAATTTCCGTGGTATATCGGGTATTCCCGTCTTTATCTTGCCATTGCCGGTTGGTGATTTTTCCTTCCAGATAAATTTGCGCTCCTTTATGCAAAAACTTCTCGGCCTTTTCGGCCAGATAGCGCCACATAACTATGTTGTGCCACTCGGTTTTATCCTGCCAGTTTCCGGCACTGTCTTTATAACTTTCGGTAGTGGCCAGGCTGAATTGAGCTACCTTTACTCCCGATTCCAAACTTCTGATTTCGGGATCCCGCCCTAAATTTCCCACTAAAATAACTTTGTTTATTCCTGCCATGATTATTGAATTTATTCGCTTTGTACTATGTGTTCACAAAGATACTTAAAGCTGTGATGATATTGATTTCAAATTTCATTTCCCGATAAAAATTTATTAACAAAAAAAATCCCTCTGCCGGGTATCTTCAGCAGAGGGATCTATATTATTTATGTTATGCAATTAGTCGGTTAATGATTATACCACGGACGACGACGATAGTTCCGTTTTTCTTTGATATAATAGGTAGATTTGGTTTTCGTCGCGCGTTTGTTCAACTTACGCTGATAAGGTCCTTTGTGACGCTTTTGCCGTTTCATGCCCGCCCGGCGTTTTTTAATCATCCGGCGATAACGGGCCCTCCGGCACGAACTCATAGTTACGCTGCCTATCAGCAAAACTATAAGCATCATTATCAATCCTCTAAACGAGTTTCTTTTAATTTTCATACAATCTTTTTCTTGCTTCGACGAAAAAATGAATCGTAAAACTACAAAAAAATATCAATGTTCGACCTGATAGACCTGATTATTCCTCAAGCATTTTAGCAATCAGTATAACCCGATTTCTCGTTTTACTCTCGTCTTATACTGTTTTACATCTATTTGGTTACATTTACCCGTCTAATTACCTTCGGGGCCTTACAATTAAGCAACCTTTTTTTAAATGAGTATCTTTTTAGCGAGGCCTTCAAAAGAATGGCCGTTAGATGCTGCTGACTATGCCCTTCATACAATGCTCAACAGATAAATGCATAAAGCAATCTAATACGTTAGCCGCATTCTTCGGGCTTTCGTATTTTTCAGGTCTCAGGGAATTCGTGCTATTCATATTGTTAAACACTTTATGCCTATGATAAATGCTCACCAATCAATACTTTTTTAATTAAAAATGCAACAGTGTATTTTTATTTATTTTTGTATAAATTTTTTAACAAAACGCACACAAACTAATCTATATTTAACATGACAAAAAAATTACTCTTAACAGGAATCATTATCACCTTATTCTTTCCGGCCATATTATGGGCGCAATTAAGCGGGATCAAAACCATCGGCGGAAGCAATGCCGACTATGCTACTTTTTCAGCTGCCGCAACGGCCCTTAATTCTCAAGGTGTTAACGGAGCAGTAACTTTTAATGTGGCTGCAGGAACCTATACCGAACAATTTACTTTAGGTACAATCAGCGGCGCCAGTGCCACCAATACCATTACCTTTAAGTCGGCGGCAAACGATAGCACACAAGTTACTCTGCAGTACGCATCATCCACAAATTCTACTAATAATTATGTAGTGAAATTTGATGGTGCCGACTACGTAACTTTTAAAAACATGACTATAGAGCGTACGGGCACAAACACCTATTGCACGGTTATTGAAATTGCCGGAAGCAGTAATAATAATCATTTTATCGGAAACATTATTAAAAACGGGGGAAGTAGCGCTGTTACTTATGCTTCTTTGATTTATGCGCCAAACACAAACGGTTATACGCACAACGGCACACATTATATTGGTAATAAATTTGTGAACGGCGGAGTCGCTATTTATAATTTCGGTCCGACTACTACAAACCTGGCCACAGGAGCTCTTATAAAAAACAATGAGTTTGTAAATCAAGGGAAATACACCATATATCTGTCAAATCACAGTGCCCCTGAGATAAGCGGAAACAGCATTACCGCAACCACGGGAAGTACCAGTTATATCGCTTTAAAAGCGAACGGAGTAAAAGGCGGATT
>CAYUAN010000014.1:0-3701 GCA_964442545.1 uncultured Prolixibacteraceae bacterium
TCCATAAAAGCCTATCAGGATAAAACCGCGCCGGTAAACAATATGGCCTTGATGGGCGCGCGCTCATTCTCCCCCGAAGAAACCGACCGATTTGCCGGTTCTTATGGCGATCCCGCCCGCATGGTGATGAACTATGCCGGGGTTTTACCCGTGCGCGACAACCGTAACGACCTGATTATCCGTGGCAACTCAGCCTATGCAATGCAATGGCGATTGGACGGCGTAACCATTCCCAACCCGAATCATTTTGGGGCATCGGGAACTACCGGCGGGCCGGTTACCATTATTAATTCCAATCTGATTGGCCGCTCCGACTTTTTTATCGGCGAGTTTCCTGCCGAATACGGAGATGCCAATGCGGGTGTTTTCGACCTTCGCCTGATGGCGGCCAATCCCGACAAGCGGGAAATGTGGGTGGAACTGGGCTGGAACGGACTGGAGTTTGGCAGTCAGGGGCCCGTGATTAAAGGAAAAAAGCCGACCTATCTGTTCAGCTACCGCCATTCTGTTGCTGATTTCTATTACAAAATAAAAGCCGAGGATGGCAAATCGGTCAGCTATCAGGATATGACCCTGAAGTTAAATTTCCCCGAAACCAAAAGCGGCACCTGGGCAATTACGGCTATGGGCGGCAACAGCCAAATTCTTTTGGACGAGACACAATACAGTGAGTCGGAGCGGACATTCAAAACCTATGGAGAGATTATCGATAATCAAACGGGAATGGGCGTGATTTCACTTAGCAATCATCTGTTTCCCACCAAGCGACTAAGCATCAACAGTGTTTTGGCCGCCACAGGATATAAAGTGTTGAACACCGTGGATACTTTTTCCGTTCCGCAGATGCAAGCTTTTTTGTGGGCTACGGAAAATACGCAGGAAATTAAGTATTCCGCCTCAAGTAAGATTCATTATAAAATCAATGAAAAATCACAATTGGTGGCGGGGGCTTTATTTGATTTTTATGTGCTGTCGTTTCACGACCGGCAATGGCAAGGCAGCAGCTATACCCAATTTACGGACACATCCGGAGCGACCACCTCCATGTTGCAACTGCATATCGGCTACAAAATCCGGTTTAATAAACATTTCGAATCCTATTTGGGACTGCACAGCCAGTCGTTTTTCCTGACCGGAAGCAATGCCCTGGAACCACGTTTTTCCCTAAAATATTTTATCGGAAAAAGAAGTACACTGGTGTATGGAATCGGGCTGCACAGCCAGGTACAGCCCAAAATGTTGTACTATGTGCGCTCGGAAACAAGTAGCGGCGAACCTTTTTATTCCAATTCGGAAATGGATTTTACCCGCAGTCTGCATAACGCGATTAGCTATGATTTCCTGATTAACCAAAACCACCATTTTAAGATTAGCGCCTACTATCAGCATTTGTATGATGTGCCCGTACAGCTTACCAATCCGGCCTATTCAACCCTAAATTTCGGCACGGAATATTATGTGGAACGCGAAGCCAACCTGGTTAATTCGGGAACGGGTAAAAACTATGGCATTGAATTCACCTTTGAGCGCTTTTTAAGCAAGCATTTTTTCTATCTGTTTACAGCAACGGTTTTTGAATCGAATTATACCAGTATTGACGGCAAAACACGCAATACCGCTTATAACGGACAATATGCCATGAACGCGGTCGGAGGTTACGAACTGGTATTCCCGAAGAAATATGTATCACTGAATTTCGGGCTGAACCTGACTTATGCCGGCGGAAGTCCTTATGTGCCTTTTGATGTACAAAAAACGGTGCAAAGCGGACGTGTTACCTATGATTGGAGTCATGCCTACGAAGTACGGCGCGAAGATTATAAGCGCCTGAGTTTGCGTATCGGGGTGAAACGTAATTATAAAAGGGTAAGCACCGAAATGTCTTTCGACTTGCAATATCGCGGGGATTACACCAGTATTTATGTGGAACGGATTGATGTGACCACCGGCGAAATTTTTGACACCCGCAATATGGGGTTTTATCCTATGGGAAATTTCCGGATTAATTTTTAGCATGATTGGTGATATTTGTTATTTCACGCACTATTTTGAAAGCGCTGTGGTTAAATTAGTTTAGATTTGCCCGCTGAAACTATGAAGATATTACTGATTAATACGCCGCGCTCACCGCATAACAGCATTTTGCAATATGCATCGGAAGAAGCGCAACACTATATTCACAAGCGACTTATCGGACCGCCACTGGGCTTGCTTACCATTGCCGAGGCCATGCCAAACCATGATGTAGTGGTGTGGGACACCAAGGGCGAATACGATTTATTTCCCGACGCGCCGCCGCTGAAAGAAATGGTGCGCCGCCTGGTGGAAGAGCATCAGCCGGATGTAGTGGGGACGGGCGTGATTACTTCAGAGTTTTATTTCGGGCTGGAGATTTTACAAGCGGCCAAAGCGGTAAATCCCAATATCCTGACCATAATCGGAGGCGTGCATGCCACGCTGAACATACAAGATTTCACCGACCCTTCCATTGATGTGGTATTGCGCGGGCAGGCAGCCATGCAGTTTAAGCAAGTGGTGGATGCCTTTGAACGAAAGAAGCCCCTGGAATCGGTTCCGGGAATTTATTTGCCCGGGCCTAACGGACCGGTAAAAACTCCGGGCAAAGCTTTGGAGTGGATTTCCACAGGGCCTGATTTTATTTACCCTGATCGCGGGCGGCTTGAACGTTGGCGCGACAGTTATATCGTGGGCAGCGCAAAAAAACCCAGTACCTATTTGATAAGTTCACAAGGATGTCCCTACAAATGTACGTTCTGTACTATTTGGAAAGAATTTGACGGCAAATATTTGCAACGCGAAATCGAAAGTATCATTACCGAGCTGAAAATGATTGACTACGATATTGTGCGCTTTGCCGATGCCAATACCATTGTAAATGTGAACTTTATCGATAAGCTGTTCGACCGCATCGAGGAAGAAGGCATTAAGAAAATGTATATAATGGATATCCGCTCGGATACGGCAGTGAAATATCCCCGGCTTATCGAAAAGCTGGCGCGCAACGGACTGAAAGTGGTAATTTGCGGATTTGAATCGTTCCGTGAAGAGGAACTGGCCAAATACAATAAAAGCTCTTCGGTTTCGCTCACAACCAAAGCTATTGAGATTTTCCATCAAAACGATATTATGCTCCGGGGAAACTATGTGATTCCCAATGACTATGATTATAAGGATTTTGTGGCAATGCGCGATTTCGCGGCGCAGTATAAAGTGGCCTACGCCGGCTACACCATCCTGACTCCGATGCCGGGAAGTGTGTATTATGAAGAGGTTAAAGACCAAATTATCGACCACGATTTGTCCAAATACAACTTCTTTAATTGTGTGCTCCCCACCGTCATGCCTATGGAAGACTTCTACAAAAATGTCGGGGAATTGTGGTTAATCAAAAAAGGGAAGGATGTGATTTAATTTTAGGTGGGAATTTGGCCTTTTGGTATGGTTCAGAAATTAAGTACGGCTAAAGCTTCTAACTTTCGTCTTCCGTCTTTTGAGGCGGCCAAGCGGAGTCGAGCCCCCGGTTCCTGAATATTGAATCCCCCCGACCCCCTTTTTCAAAGGGGGACAGCGCAGCGGTAGTGCGCGTAACGGGGATTTTGGAGTTGGCTTCCGGCGTTTTGCTACTGTTTTTCATGTGTTCTCTTCAATTGTTTTAGCCGGTTTTTTCAAAGAAAAAACGG
>CAYUAN010000015.1:0-4705 GCA_964442545.1 uncultured Prolixibacteraceae bacterium
TTATTAATCATTTTCCAGAAGCGGCTTTTTGGCCATCAGGAAGAAGAAAATAAAGCAGAACAAAATCCGGAAGAAACAGATACTGATTCCGTTATCCCATCAGAAACAAATAATTAAACATAGTATTATGAAGATTTTTTATTCCCTTTTTGCATTGATTTTATTTGCCACAACAGCCGTAGCGCAAGACAAATCCGACTGGATGGGCGGAGTGCCCGAAGGATGCACCAGCATAACTGTCGGAAAAGACGCGACCTATGACGGTTCGGTGATGACTTCCCATACGGACGATAGTCACCGCACCCGCTCCTGGATGCAAATGGTGCCTGCAAAGGACTGGCCTGAAGGCAGTATGATGCCAATGTACAAAAGAGAACAGGATAACACCAAGGCGATGCCAATTTATAAGCATACCAAAATCGGCGAAATTCCGCAGGTTCTTCATACCTATGCGTATCTGAATACCGCTTATCCTGCGATGAATGAACATCAGTTGGCCATAGGCGAGTCCACCTTCGGTGGCCGTGATACCATGCAGTCGGACAATGGCTTGATTGATTGCCAGCGCCTGGTGCAATTGATGCTTGAGCGCACAACCACCGCCCGCGATGCCATAAAAATGGCTGATGAGCTGTTGCAGAAATACGGTTGGAATGACTATGGCGAGGCTTTGACCATTGCCGATACCAAGGAGGTGTGGCATTTTGAAGTGGTAGGCCCCGGAAAAGGAAAGAAAGGCGCCGTTTGGGTGGCACAACGCGTACCGGACGATCATTTGGCCGTCAACGCCAATGCCAGTACCATTGGTGAAATTGACCTGAAAAATTCCGATTATTTTATGGCATCCAAAAATATTTATTCCGTAGCCGAGGAAATGGGTTTTTGGAGTAAGAAAAGCGGTAAAGCATTTAGTTTCAAATATGTTTATGCGCCCGATAGCCGCAATTCGCTTGCCGCCCGTCGCCGGGAATGGCGTATTTTGAGTTTGGTGGCTCCTTCATTGAATCTGGACCCCAATGCACAGGATTATCCTTTTTCGGTTAAGCCTGAAATGAAGATTACCATCGAAGTGATGATCAGTCTGTTTAAGGATTATTACGAAGGAACGCCTTATGATATGACACGCACGCTGACCGTGGCCGGTAAGGACGGAAAGCAGGTAATTTCGCCTTTGGCAAATCCGTTTATGCCCTACGATCAATTGGAATTGGACAAGGTAAATGGCGGCTGGTTTCACGTGAACAAGGAGAACGGCCACATCCGCTTTTTGGGCGAGCGCACCATTGCCCGCTGGTACACCATGTACGGAACCATTACGCAATCGCGCGGCTGGTTGCCCGATGCCATAGGCGGTAAAGTATGGCTGGCGCAGGATAATATCGCCACGTCCATTTATATTCCGGTTTATTGCGGCGCGACGCATTTGCCGAAGTCGTATGCAACTCCCGGCCGTGTAAACGGTTATACACACGAGTCTGCCTGGTGGGCCTTTAACCGCTTGGGAACATTGACCGCCCAGCGTTGGGGCGATATGCGCCACGATGTGGATGCCGTTTGGAATCCCATGCAAAAACAAATGCTGGATGAGGTAAAGTCCGTTGAGGAAAAAGCACTTGAATTGCACAAAAACGGCAAACAGGAAGAGCTGATAAAATATCTGACGGATTACACCAACAAATGGGGTAATACCGTAGTGGACCGCGCCTGGAAACTGGGTGATGAGCTGTGGACAAAATATGATGAGAAATTTTAAAACGCAGGGGATGAAAAAGACCTTTATCTTCTTGTTGTTATTCTTCTTTGCAGCCCTTTTCGCGCAAGCGCAAAAAGTGTATTCGGTACAGTATGAAAGCCAGGCCGATATTAAGGTTTTTGTGGTAAAATATGAGAGTCAGGCCGATTTGCTGGTGTATAAAGTGCCCTACGAGAGTCAGGCGCAAGGCAATGAGGGATTGTGGTTTTTTACCAAGTACGAGAGCCGCGCCAAAAAGAAAATCTATTTTGTGGAGTACGAATCACAAGCCGACCTGAAGATTTTCTTTGTGGAATATAAGAGCAAGGCAGGCTGGAAAAATAAAAGCCTGATGTATTTGCTTTATTAATAAGCGGAGTTTCTATTGCCTCTTATTTTGTTCTTTGGTAAAAGCCCTTGCAGAACCCCATGTCATCAAGCTACCCGCTGAAAACACTTTCCAAAATTTCCAGCGAACTGATTTTCCCTATTCCGGGGAGATGCAATCGGTAATATTCCAATAATTTATTCAATAGTGCCCGGCGTTGGCTTGCATTCATTTGTAATTGTTTGCGCTCAAGATAGGAGGTTTGCATTAGTGCTTTCAGCAAATCGCTTTGTGCCTCGTCGAAGAAATGCTCGTGAACGGGTGTGTTTTCAAAACTCCCCGATTCCATATTGAAGAACTTATTCGATTGGCCGGAATGAGGGTAAAAGCCCAGATATTTGCTTAATTGCAGTAGAAATATCAAATGAAAATTCGCATACGAATCTTCAACGGAATTAAGAAACTCAATGCTTAAAGTCAGAAAATCGAACAGCTGCTCGTCCTGCTCTTCTTCTTCCAGTGTTTTGTATAATACTTCCGCCAGAAAAAGGGCGATGGTGCTTTTGGTGATGTCCGAATGCAGTTCGTCCGTCCGGCTCGAAAGCGATAGTTCACGGATGCTTTGCAGATTGGATTTAGGTTTATAACTAATGTCCAAATCGAGGATGGTAAACGCCTGGAAGAAGGATGCCGGAAAACGGGATTTGCGTTTGCGCACTCCGCGTACCATAAACGAAAGCAGACCGTACTCACGGGTATAAATCCGTGCAATAATACTGCTGTCTGAGTATTTGATGTAGTTCAGGGCGATAGCTTTTGTTTTTACCAGCATAGCATTTCCCTTATTTGCCCCACCATACCGGATGAACCAGAAGCTCAATACGTGTTCCTGCGGGCGCCCGTTGCAGATCCTTCAAAAGCTCTTCGAAACTCCCGTCTTTGGTATTCCATTTTCCACCCACATCTGATTTGTACCATTCGTAGTCAATATGGTAGGCCTCGTATTCATAACCGGCCTGATGCAATGTAAACTGTCCCAGAGGATACGTCTTATCACGATATCTGAAAAATTTATGGGTGGTGAAATCCGAGAAGATTTCGTAATTTTTAATTTGGGTAAGCTGGGCCACACGCGAACCGTGGGAGGCACAACCATATACTTTTATTCCTCCTTGCCGCAGCAGGTTCAAATCTTTTCGGTTCTCCATCATCGGGTCTAATTGCCAGTCGGCCATAACGGTAAGCAAATCCAAATGAATACCCACTTCTCCCAGTTGTGCCAGTTCGCGATACAGCGGCAACATTGAATAATAGCGGCAAACTTCGTCCAGATCGAAGCGCGAAAAATAGGGTGCCGTCGGTAAAATATACCAGGTGGAACGAATGCCGTATTCGTTTTCCAAACGGGCCATCTCCAGCGCCTTAAACGGATGCCAGTCGATATCATGCCGAAAGCCTACCAACACATGTTGCCCGTCTTTGTACTTGCGAAATTCATTAATGGTCAGAACACGGTATTTCGGTTTTGATAGTTCCTGTAATAATTGCCGGTATTGGTCGTAGGTGAAAACCGCATCATTATCTTTATGATGGCGGGTATATTCTTCAATCTCGTACATTTCAGGATTCTTACTAAGCGCATCATTTTTCTGGCAGCCCGTTATAAGCAGCCCTACAATCAATATGCCGCTGAATCCTAAAATCTTCATCATCCTAATTTTCAAATCCCGGAATTTTAATCTCGTGAATTTTTTCATCCATCTGATCAAAGAAACTTACACCGTTTTCTTTAACCATGGGAAAAACCGCAGGGGCTATGCTCTTGATGGGCGCATACAGGAATGATTTTTCTTGAATATCCTTATTGACAAGGTTTTTTTCGATGCCGAATGTGCTGAGGATAAAAATTATAACGCTAAGAAAAAAAGCAGCTTTCAGTAAACCGAAAACAGCTCCGGCCAATTTATTGATAAAGCTCAGCATCATCAGATTGATGACTTTCTCCAGGCTTTTGCCAAACAGCATGACTAATAAAACCACACCGACAAAGGTGAGACTAAAGGAAATGATGCTCATATATTTACTGTGAAAATCCATGTTCTCACGTAAATAATCCGCCGTATAACTGGAGAAATTTGCCGCAATATACACACCGAGCAGAAGCGCAATCAGGGTTGCCAATTCAATAATCAATCCTTTGGAAAAACCTTTGTAGGTAAACCAAAGCAAAGGAATAAGCAAGATGATGTCCAATACTCCAATCGGCATATTATTTCGGTTTAATTCGTTTTAAAATCTCGGTTGAGTAGATAAAATTATTCAATTCTTCGTTATCGGTACTCAAAAATTCCGATTTATTTCCCTGCCACCATAGATGGCCTTTATGGATAAAATTAATATTGTCGCCATGCTCAATTACCGAGTTCATGTCGTGGGTATTGATGATGGTGGTAATCTGAAATTCTTCGGTAATCTCGGCAATCAATTGGTCGATAATTACTCCGGTTTTAGGGTCTAAGCCCGAGTTGGGCTCATCACAAAACAGGTATTTGGGGTTCAGGGCAATGGCGCGCGCAATGGCGGCACGTTTTTGCATTCCGCCACTGATTTCCGACGGCAGCTTGTTTTTCGCGTCCAGCAAACCC
>CAYUAN010000016.1:0-11048 GCA_964442545.1 uncultured Prolixibacteraceae bacterium
ACCTACCGGTGACGATGATGCAACTCTAACAACTATCGTTCAAAATCCAAGTATCATCGTAACCAAAGACGACGGACTCTCCTATTTACCACAAAATTTATCCGTAGGTGATGTAATCAACTATAACATTCAAGTAACCAACAACGGAAATGTTTCACTACATAATATTCAAATTACCGATGTAAATGCATCTATTATCGGATTGAATATGATTCCTAACCTGTCTGTCGGACAAACGGTAACTTTACAAGCCATTCATTCCGTAACGTTGGATGACATCAATAACGGATTTGTCAGTAATTCGGCAGAAGCCAGTTGTCATTTTTCAGGAAATGTTATTTCCGACATCTCCGATGATACCGATGTGGATTCACCCGCCGGTAATGATGACCCTACAATTACAAATATTGTTCAAACACCGTCACTAACGGTTTATAAAGATGACAATTACGATTATACACCGCAAGACCTACACGTCGGTGATGTTATCACTTATCAAATTACAGTCTTAAATTCCGGGAATGTTACTTTGGATAATATCAATCTAACCGACCCTAACGGAACGATTGTAAGTGGAAATCCGATTGCAACATTAGACCCCGGCAATATCGGAAACATCATTGTTAATCATACCGTAACCCAAGCAGATATCGATGCGGGACAAATTGTTAATCAAGCCACAGCAGAAACTTCATTCGGAGGAAATACGATTAACGATTTATCAGACGATACGGATCCGGCTTCACCTACCGGTGATAATGATGAAACCATAACCTTTATCACTCAAAATCCTGAAATTACCGTTACCAAAGACGACCAATTGGATTACAGTGAACAACACTTGAATGTAGGTGATGTTATCAATTATGTAATTGTTGTTCAAAATAGTGGAAATGTTACTTTGGATAATATTGTAGTAACCGATGCGAATGCTAATATCCAAGGTAGTAACGTTATCGCTACGTTGGCACCGGGAGAAATTGCAACGATAAATGCAACGCATACCATTACGCAAAACGAAATGAATGATGGTATTATTTACAACCAAGCATCTGCACAACTTAATTACAATACACTAAATATCAATGATTTATCAGATGACACTGACTTGTTATCACCTTCCGGTCCGGATGACCCGACCATTACCCATTTATACAGATATGCAGGTGTTGAAGTTACCAAAGATGATCAATTGAGTTATCTGCCTCAAAATTTACAAGTCGGTGATATAATAACT
This sequence comes from uncultured Prolixibacteraceae bacterium, assembly GCA_964442545.1. GTDB lineage: Bacteria > Bacteroidota > Bacteroidia > Bacteroidales > UBA1556 > UBA6267. Next base: position 1,238 of record CAYUAN010000016.1, read on the forward strand.
TATCACATCAATGTTACCAATACCGGAAATGTAACTTTACCCTTAGTTAACGTTGCAGATAATAATGCCAATATTACCGCCGGAAATCCTATTGTGGATTTATTCCCTAATGCGACGGCAATTGTAACGGCTCAACATTTGGTAACACAAGCCGACATTGATGCCGGTCAAATTGTTAATTCCGCTACTGCAACCACTTCGTTTAACGGACAAAATTTTGGCGATACTTCGGATGATACCGACCCTGATTCACCCCCGGGAGTCAATGATGCTACGATTACCTATATCGCCCAAAATCCGCAGTATGAAATTACCAAAGGAGACGGTTTGCCTTATAACGAACAAAATATAAATGTAGGAGATGTAATCAATTATCTGATAAATGTTACCAACACCGGAAATGTTACTTTACAAAACATAGATATCAGTGATAACAATGCCAATATAATCGGCAGTCATATTATTACCAGTTTGGATCCGGGACAAACCGCCAGTATCAATGCTACACATTACGTTACACAAGCCGATATAGATAACGGATTAATCAGCAACAGTGCTAGCGGTAGCACGCTATTCAACGGTAATGTTGTTACGGATATTTCCGACGACGATGATATCAATTCACCACCCGGAGATGATGACCCGACCTTAACACACATAACCCAACGGGCTGAATTAACCGTAACAAAAGATGATAATCTCCCTTATACGGCACAAAATCTATCTGTAAATGATGTTATTGTTTATACAATTACGGTTACCAATACCGGAAATGTAACACTTACCAATATCGATGTAACAGATAATAATGCGATTATTTCCACCGGTGTGCCTATTGCTTCATTAGATCCCGGACAAAGTGTTAATTTATCCGCTACCCATACCATAACACAAGCGGATATCGATGCAGGTATGGTAAGTAATTCGGCTATTGCCACAACTACTTTTGACGATGTTGGAGTATCCGACATATCGGATGATACCGATGTAGCATCACCCGGCGGACCGGACGACCCTACCGTTACACAACTTGTTCAAACACCCGGAATTGTATTGACAAAGGATGATCAATTATCATATACCGACCAAAACTTAGCGGTTAATGATGTAATCTCCTATCAAATTCTAGTTACCAATACCGGAAATGTTACTTTACAAAATATTGTGATTTCAGATGACAACGCAAGCATTACCGGAAACAGTTTAATTACTTCATTAGCTCCGAATGAAACGGTAACGATTACAGCTGAACACATTGTTACCCAAGATGATATCAATAGCGGACTAGTAAGTAATTCGGCAACAGCCAGTGTGCAATACGGAGGAATAACCATCAGCGATATATCTGATGACCCCGATCCGAATGCACCATTAGGTGATGATGATCCTACCATTACACATATCTATCAAACACCGGGTATTCAAGTTACCAAAGATGACCAATTGCCTTACGTTCCGCAAAACCTGAATGTAGGAGATGAAATTAATTATATTATAACCGTTACCAATACCGGTAATGTAACCTTTAATGCAGTCAATATACAAGATAACAATGCCAATATAATTAGTGGAACACCTATTACAGACTTAACACCGGGAAATAGTGTTACGGTGCATGCCACACACACCGTCACGCAAACCGATTTGGATTTGGGCTACATAAGTAATTCCGCCAGTGTTTCCACTGTTTTTAACAGGCAAACCTATTCGGATGTTTCCGATGATACAGACCCTGATTCTCCTCTTGGACCGGACGACCCGACCGTTACAAGCTTGGTTCAAAATCCTGTTTTAATTTTAACCAAAGATGATCAATTGGCTTATTCGGGTCAAAACTTGGCAGTAGGAGACATTATTTTCTATAATATTTATGTTACAAATGACGGAAATGTTACCCTAAGCAATATCGTTGTAACCGATAACAATGCCAGCATCTCCGGAAGTAATGCTATTGCAGTATTACAAGTGGGCGAAACAGCTACTTTACAAGCAACCCATATTATTACACAAGCGGATATAGATGCCGGTATGGTAAGTAATTCAGCTGACGGAAACACTATATTTAACAATGTAAATATCAGTGATACAAGTGATGATACCGACCCGTTCTCACCGAATGGAAATGATGATTCAACTATTACAAACATTAATCAAAATCCGAATATAACCTTAACCAAAGACGATCAAATGAATTATTCGGAACAAAATTTGCACGTTGGAGATATCATTACCTATAATATTGTGGTAAGTAATACCGGAAACACAACATTGACCAACATCAATGTTACCGATAACAATGCAACTATTATAAGTGGTAATCCTATCGGTTCATTGGCTCCCGGATATTCTGCAACAGTTGTAGCAACATACACCATAACACAAGCGGATATCAATACCGGATATGTTTCCAATTCAGCCAGCGTAGAAACCGAATTTAACGAAAATATTATCAATGATAAATCAGATGATACAGATCCGTTATCACCTCCCGGAACAGATGACCCGACCATTACACATATTTTACAAACTCCGGAAGTAACGGTATTAAAAGATGATCAATTGGATTATTCCGCTCAAAATTTACAAGTAGGCGATGTTATTAATTACAACATCATTGTTACCAATACCGGAAATGTAAGTTTGCAAAACATCCAAGTAAATGATGATAATGCCCAAATACAAGGCAGCAACACTATTAGCAATATGGAACCCGGAGATAATGTTACCTTACAAGCTACTCATACCGTTACACAAGCGGACATTAACGCCGGACAAATCTTAAACCAAGCAATAGCAAGTTTGCAATACAACGGATTAAATATTTCCGATATGTCTGACGATTTGGATTTATCCTCACCGGCAGGTGATGATGACCAGACCATAACATATATCGCTCAAAATCCTGAAATGACCGTTACCAAAGATGATCAATTGAGCTATGTTCCACAAAACTTACAAGTAGGTGATATCATTGAATACAGAATTTTGGTAACCAACACAGGAAACGTTACACTGGATTTCATCAATGTAACCGATGACAATGCTAATATTATCAGTGGTAATCCTATAACGGACTTATACCCCGGTAATACGGCAACAGTCATCGCACAACATACGGTTACACAAGCCGACTTGGATAACGGTAAGATAATTAACCAAGCCACTGCCTCATCAACATTTGACGGACAAACTTATACCGATTTATCCGACGACACCGACCCGCAATCACCCGCAGGTTCTGACGACCCTACTATAACCAATTTAATACAAAATCCGAGTTTTAATATTACCAAAGACGACGGTTTGCCATACACGGCACAAACCTTAAATGTTAATGATGAAATCACCTATAATATTGTTGTAACAAACGATGGAAATACGACTCTAACCCATATCGATGTGTCCGATAACAATGCGGTATGGACAGGTAATCATGTTGTTCCGACTCTATTACCCGGTGAATCGGTTACTTTAACAGCTACGCACACTGTAACTCAATTTGATATTGATAACGGACAGGTAATCAACCAAGCAGAAGGTATAACCCAATTTAATAATGCAAGCATTACCGATTTATCCGACGATTTAGATGTCAATGCTCCCGCCGGAGACGATGACCCTACAATTACAAGCATCGTCCGTAATCCGGAAATCACCGTTACCAAAGACGACCAATTGGATTATACAGATCATAACTTGGTTGTCGGTGATATCATTCATTATCAAATTATTGTAACCAATACCGGAAATACAACACTATATGATATACAAGTAACCGACAACAATGCCAATATCATCTCCGGTTCACCTATATTGGTATTAGATCAGGGTCAATCAGCTACGGTAACTGCCGAACACACGGTAACCCAAGCTGACATTGATGCAGGATATATCAGTAATTCGGCCACGGCTTCGTGTATGCTTTACGACACATTGGTTTCGGATATCTCCGATGACCCGGACCCGAATGCACCGCTTGGCGACGACATCCCGACTATTACGCACATTGTCCGAACTCCGGAATTAACGGTTACAAAAGACGACCAACTGGATTATACCGTCCAAGATTTGGTGGTAGGACAAGTCATAAACTATCAAATAATCGTTCAAAATACCGGAAATGTAACCTTGAATAACATTGTTGTAACAGATGATAATGCCAATTTCAGCGGTTCTACTACCATTACCCAGTTAGACCCCGGACAATTCCAAAGCTTTACAGCTGAACATATTGTTACACAGGCAGATATTGATGCAGGTGAAATAAGTAATCAAGCCACGGCAAGGGCTATATTTAACGGATTGGATATCATAGATTTATCCGATGATACAGACCCCGCTTCACCATCAGGTAACGATGACCCTACATTAACATTTATCAGACAAGTTCCCGGTATCGTTATTACAAAAAATGATAACTTGCCATACATCCCTCAAAATTTAGCGGTAGGTGATGTTATCAATTATGAAATATTGGTAACCAATACCGGAAATGTAACCTTTAATGTGGCAAATGTAACCGATGTAAATGCCAATATAACCAATGGTAACCCGGTTGTTAATCTGAGCCCCGGAAATACAGCTGTTGTATTGGCACGACACACCGTTTCACAAGCCGATTTGGATGCAGGTTTTGTCAGTAATTCGGCAGAAGTATCAGCAGACTTTAACGGAACAACCTATTCCGACATATCCGATGATACCGACCCGCAATCACCTATTGGAGATGATGACCCTACGATAACAAACTTGGCTCAAAATCCCGAAATTACCATCTTAAAAGACGACGGATTACCTTACATAAATCAAGATTTGTTTGTAGGTGACGTTATCAATTACTCCATTGTTGTAACCAATACCGGAAATGTAACCATTACGGATGATATTATTCTAACCGATGACAATGCTATTTTAAGTAATAATACCATCAGTGGTTTACAGGTTGGAGAATCACAAACCATTACCGCTACACATACCGTAACCCAAGAAGATATTGATGCAGGTGTAGTCAGTAATTCTTGTAGCGGTTTAACCCACTTTAACCATATTGACGTATTGGATACATCCGATGATGCAGATGCTAATTCTCCTATTGGTGATGATGATCCTACTTTAACGTTTATTACGCAACATATTTTGTTTGAATTAACAAAAGATGACCAATTGGATTACGATCCGCAAGTATTAAGCGTAGGAGATATTATCAACTATAATATGGAATTTACCAATACCGGTAACGTTACATTGACCAATATCTTGATAGAAGATCCCAATGCAATAATTTTATCAGGAAATCCCATTCCGGAATTGGCACCCGGCGATACAGCATTAATTACAGCGATGCATACCGTAACACAAGCGGATATTGATGCCGGTGAAGTAGTAAATCAAGCTACTGCCAGCACTAATTTCTTAGGAACGGTATATCAAGATCTATCGGATGATACCGATCCGTTATCACCTGTTGGTAATGACGACCCGACCATTACACATATTCTTAAATATTCCGGATTGTCATTAACCAAACTCGGATACATCAGCACAACCAATCCGATTTGTCCCAAACCCGGTGAAAAAATCATCTATACTTTTGAAGTTAGAAATACCGGAAATCAAAATATCTCGAATGTAAGCATTCAAGATCCACAAATAACCACACCGATTACTTATGTAAGCGGAGATATTGACGGTGATAATAAATTGGGACAAAATGAAATTTGGATATTTAACGGTAGTTATCCTTTGGATCAAAATATGTGTGATTTAGGATATTTTGACAACCAAGCGGTGGTAAGAGGAACAGACCCGCAAAACGTTAGTATTTCCGACATTTCGGACGACCCGACCGACCCGACGGATAATGATATAAACAATGACGGGGATCCGGATGATGTTACCCGGACTATTATTCCGCAACACGCCGATTTAATTCTACTTAAAGAAGGATTCTTTAATGACGAAAACGGTGACGGATTGGCAGACGAAGGAGAAACTATTACTTATAAATTTACGGTTATCAATCGTTGTAACGTAACGATTCGTGATATTACCATCAGCGACCCGTTAATTTATATCAATCCGGCACATATTATTTTGGTATCCGGACAAGAAGATTCCACTACATTTACCGGAACATATACCATTACATTGGCGGATATAGACAGGGGGTATGTTATAAATTCTGCAACTGTTAGCGGATATGACCCGAATAACAATTTGGTAACCGATGTTTCCGATGACCCCAATAACTTTACCGACATTGATCCGGACGGCGATAATGAACCCGATGACCCGACCAAAGTTTATACACCAAATATCCATATTTATGAGATATTGACACCTAACAATGACGGTAAAAACGACTTTTTCAGAATTTTAGGAATTGAAAGTTTCCCTAATTCTACCGTTCGAATATACAATCGTTGGGGAACAATGGTTTATGAAACAACCGGCTATAACAATACTGATAATTATTGGGATGGCACTTCCATTGAAAACAAAAATAAAAAACTGCCGGTTGGTGTTTACTATTATGTAATAGACTTAGGATTGAAAAAAATTGAAAAAATATATACCGGATCGGTATATCTAAACAGATAAAATAAAAAAATAAAACGGTTAAGATGAAACTATTTAAATATAAATACTTAATAATCATTGCGTTAGCAAATCTTTTGCTTCAAAATTCTTATGGGCAACAAGATCCGCAATTTTCGCACTATATGTATAATCCGATAGAAATTAATCCCGCTTATGCCGGAACCAAAGAAAATTTTATTTTATTGGCAATGGCAAGAATGCAATGGGTTGGTATAGAAGATGCCCCTAAATCTCAAAGTTTTTCTTTGCATAGCCCTATTCATAAAAACATGGGATTGGGATTCACGGCAACCAATGATAAAGCCGGTCCTTTGAGTCAAACAATGTTTTATTGGGATTATTCTTATCAAATAGATATCGGCTTTGATTCAAGATTAAGTTTTGGATTAAAAGCAGGATTTCATATCATCAATTTGGATTTAACAACCAAAGAAGCTTATGATGCCAATGATCCGTATATTTATAATTTGAATAATCATTTTGTTCCAAATGCCGGTGTAGGAATATATTTTTATACCTATGATTATTACATTGGGGTTTCGGCACCGCGTCTATTGGAACAAAATTTTAGTCCTAATGCCTCCGGACAAGCAGTTTTAGTAAATCACTATTATTTAATGGGAGGATATGTTATTGATTTGGATGAAATTGTGAAAGTAAAACCCAGTTTTATTTTAAAATATACCCCAAATGCTCCATTGAGTTTTGACTTTTCAGCCAATATCTATTATGAACGTTGGGGATTTGGTGTTAGTTACCGCTATGAAGATGCATTTGTCGGATTTTTTCAATTGTTCTTAAATCAACAATTGTCAATCGGATACGGCTATGATTATACTTTATCGGATTTAAGACATGAAAGCTCCGGTTCACACGAATTTATGTTACGCTACGATTTTTCAAAACGAACAACCAGGTGTCGTCCCGCGAAATATTTCTAACTATAATAAAAAAACCGGATTGTTAATCCGGTTTTTTTATTATTCATTTTGAAGTAAACTTCCCAAATTATTTAATTTATTCCTATAATCTTGCATAGCGCGTTTTATTACTTCCATTGCTTCCTTTTTCCCGTAAGTTGTCGTGATTTCCACATTGCTGGGGTTCCCGGGTAAATCTTTATAAGTTAGAAAATAATGTTTTAATCTATCCACAATAATTTGAGGCAACTCGGAAACATCGTTATAAATATCAAAAACCGCATCTCCTTCCAAAACAGCTATAATTTTATCATCTGCTTCATTACCGTCAATCATTCTAAAACCTCCAATGGGTTTGGATTGAACAATAATGTCGCCGTGAACAATCTCTTTTTCTGTCAAAACACAAATATCCAAAGGATCTTTATCCCCTACGATATCATTCCTGTTGGTTTTTTCATTGGCAAAAGTTGCCACCAAATCGGCACAATAAGTTTGAGGAATAAAACCATACAAAGAAGGAACAACATTGGAATATTTTTGTGGCCGATCAATTCTTAAATAACCGCTTTCTTTATCCACTTCATATTTTACGGTATCGGTTGGAACCATTTCAATAAAAGCCATTAAACTTTCAGGTGCATTTTCACCGATATTGATTCCATGCCAAGGGTGTGATTTGTAACGCAATCCCATTAATTTTCCTATGGGATCCATAATTCTATTTGCTGACATAATAAAAGATTAAATGTTCAATTGCAAAGTTATAAAAAACAGTTTATAAAATAGTAGAAAGTGAAAAGTTGAAAGTTAAATGTGTGAGATTTCTCACATTCGTTCGAAATGACAGAAACATTGAATCGAAATGAAAAATAACCTTGCAAAACCAACGCTTGGATAAATTTCAAAAATCAAATAGGTATATTATAAAAAAAATCTGTAAATTTACCCCATTAAAAAAAAATGCTATTATGAAATTAAAACCCGGTATCGTATATGGTCAAGCATTACAAGATTTGTTTGCTTATGCCAAAGAAAAAGGATTTGCAATTCCGGCAGTTAATGTTGTCGGTTCTAACAGTATCAATGCCGCATTGGAAACGGCAAGAGAAATGAAAGCACCTATTATCATTCAGTTTTCCAACGGAGGTGCGCATTTTAATGCAGGTAAAGGTTTGTCAAATGATAACCAACAAGCCGCCATTGCCGGTGCTGTTACAGGTGCCAAACACATACACGATTTAGCAGAATTGTATGGCGTTCCGGTTATCATCCACACCGACCACGCCGCTAAAAAATTATTACCTTGGATAGACGGACTTCTTGATGCCGGTGAAAAATTTTATCAACAAAACGGAAAACCGTTATTTAGTTCGCATATGTTGGATTTATCCGAAGAACCTATTGAAGAAAATATTGAAATCAGCAAAAAATATCTGAAAAGAATGAAAGATTTGGATATGCATTTGGAAATTGAACTGGGAATTACAGGTGGGGAAGAAGACGGCGTGGACAATACGGATGTGGACAATGCCAAACTTTATACCCAACCCAAAGAAGTGGCTTACGCCTATAATGAATTGATGAAAATCAGTCCGTTCTTTACCATTGCCGCTTCGTTCGGTAATGTGCACGGTGTTTATAAACCCGGAAATGTTGTTTTGCGTCCCGAAATTTTGAAAAATTCTCAAAAATATTTACAAGAGAACTATCAAACCGGCGAAAAACCCGTAAATTTTGTTTTTCACGGTGGCAGCGGTTCTGAATTAAAAGATATCAGAGACGCCATTAGCTACGGCGTTATCAAAATGAATATAGATACCGATACCCAATACGCATTTATGGAAGGCGTTCGAAATTATTTTGATAAATATAAAGACTATTTACAATCACAAATCGGTAATCCGGAAGGTGACGATAAACCCAATAAAAAAATATATGACCCGCGTAAATGGTTACGCGAAGCAGAATTATCTTTTATTAAACGTTTATCAAGAGCCTTTGAAGATTTGAATAATGTAGATACGTTAAAATAAACAAATAAACACAACTAACTAATAAACAATGAATTATGTCTTGGTTTAAAAGAAAAATTAAGGGAATTGTAACCCCTACGGAAGAAAAAAAAGATATGCCCAAAGGACTTTGGTATAAAACACCCTCGGGAAAAATTGTCGATAAAGATGTATTGATTGAAAATCTATATGTCAGTCCCGAAGATGATTATCATATGCGGATTGGCAGTGAAGAATATTTTCAAATTTTGTTTGACGAAGGACAATACAAAGAAC
>CAYUAN010000017.1:0-6119 GCA_964442545.1 uncultured Prolixibacteraceae bacterium
TCTACAAAAATGTCGGGGAATTGTGGTTAATCAAAAAAGGGAAGGATGTGATTTAATTTAAGGTGGGAATTTGGCCTTTTAGCATAGTTAAAGCTTCAAATTTCTGTCTTCCGTCTTTTGAGGCGGCCAAGCGGAGTCGAGGCCCCGGCTTCCAGCCACAAGCTTTTTCCGTCACACTTTCGCCTTTCCTACTTCAGTCCATACCTGCCCTTTGCCACGGCAATAAACTCAAAATCACCCTCGATAAACTTACTGCTTTTCAACAGAGCGGTTCCGGCACCAACCTCCACAAATGTCCGAATGCCTCTGCCGTTCATTTGTAGCAAACTATCATAAAAATTCAGCGAACGGCTAACATTACGAACGATTTCCCTTTTTAGCTCATCGACTGATTGGCGTTTTTCCAAATCTATCATACTGAAAACCGGAATACAGGCTTCTTCAAACGGATAGCGATTTACCACTTTTTCAAAGTCTCTGGTATGCGCCTGCAGTACTTTGGCGTGATAGGCCGAGGATAGATTAAAGCGACTCAGATGAATTGCTCCTTCTTCCCGTAATAACGGCAACAAGGCCTCAATATCGGCTTCGGTGCCACTTAAAACAAAGGAGTGCATACCGTTTTGAATAACCGCTTCCACAGAAGGAAAAGGAGCGGACAATGCTCGTAAATCCTCGAGCGAAAAACCAACTACAGAGGCCATGGTGTATTTCGCACTGCCGAGTATGGTACGCACTTGCGTATAAATATCACGAATGAGAAACAGTCCTGTACGGAAATCGACGGCTCTGCTATGATATAATGCCGCATATAATCCCATACTAAAACCCGAAACCAGTTCGGGCTCTGCTCCTTTTTCGCGGAGCAAATCTCCAAAAGTACAACTGAAAATATAGGATAGTATTTGGTTTTCCAATTCGGATTGGAGGTAGTTATTTTCCTTCAGATCAAAGTCTTCGATATTCAAACCTAAAGTACGGCCACTTTCGCTTATACGCTGCTCAAGGTCGAAACCCGTCTCCCGAATCAGGCGCATTTCCTTTCCCGTATATTTCAGGGTAAAAGCAGGAAAAATATAAGCTAATCCTTTTTGCATCGCAGCAGGGCTTTAAATATAACTTGGTGTTCATCCATTGAATAATCGAACTCCGGCGGCAGGCTTATCCCTTCGGACAGAGCTATGTCTTTCGCTTGGCCCCCGAATTCCACCCGCGCCTTTTTCAACCCGGGCACATCATCAAACAGCAGCTCGATATCCAGCCACATACAGGCATCGCCCCAATCGCGTCCAAAGGCCTTGAAAAAAGCTTCTTTGCAACTAAAACTCAGGGCATAGCACAAATGTCCCGGGTAGTTACGATAATTATTAAGTTCGTTTTCGGAAAAAACAGAAACCAGAAAATCGTCCGGTTTTCCGTCTGCGTTCAGGTATTTTTGAAAGCGGTTATGGGTTTCTATATCGATGCCGATGCCGTAAACCATCGGGGCTTTATACGTTTACAATATTATTTTCGTGTTCGATAATCAGCAATTGCATATCCAACAATTCGCCAATGGTACGCACAGGATTCTGCACACTGTATTTGCCGATGGTTTTCAGTTCAATATTCAAATCGTACTTCTTTTTAAATATTTCGATTAACTCTAAAAACATCAGCGAATCTCCATCCAAATCATCAAAGATATGTGTATCGTCCGTGATTTCCTGTGGGTCAACTTCACACTCCTCCGCAAAGAAATCAATCACAATATCCCGCACTTCCTGTTTTATCTGTTCTGTAACTTCTGCCATTCCGCAATCAATTAGATTTTGGACAAAAGTAAAAAAAATACGTATTGATTGAAGGAATAAGTTAATGGCACTAACCTGTTAACTAGTGATCGCTGTATTTTCATTTCTTGCTTTACTAAAACCCAATATTAAAATAAGAAAAGCACCCCGAAAGGCGCTTTTCCAAAATTGCAACTCGCTATATTACCACTGATTAGACAGTACATATTTTTTGGGATATTTAATCGTATAATCAAATCGTTTTACCGCTTTCTCCGAGGGAGCAAGTTCTATTTTCCAGGTCAGGAATCCGGTTTCGGGATTCAGTGAAGCTCCGCTCTGCTCATTCAGGCTCACTTCAATTTCCTTGTTTCGCGAAAGCGGAATCTGATCCTGAATGATCAGGTTTATCTTTTCTTTTTTACCATTGCGCACACTTATTTCCCAAGCCACATTCATTTTCTTATTGCTGCCGATGGTACGGCTGCCGGTTTTGTCCTTAATCTTTTCGCGGCTGACAACTATCGACGGGTCCTTGCCCAAAGAGATATTCAAGGTATCTTCCAAATTGCGCGGATTAATGCGGGATTTGCCCACAAATGTACCTTCAAAGAAAATATTTACCGCGCCCGGCAACAGATTCAATTCTTCCCATCCGGTAATACGTGCCTGCAGAAAGGCATCCAGAGCATATTTGGGGGCACAATAATAACGGTATTCGGCCGGCAATTGTACTTTACTGATTTCAACATTTACCGTTTTATTGGATGAGGGAATAGTATAAGGAATGCTGATTTTGAATAAGGCGGCGGTTTGATTTTCCTGAACCTTCGTATAATTAGCGGAACTCTTTGCTTTGAGCGATTTTTGCTCAACGGCCATAACCGGAGCAGATTCCGCCTCCATCTCTATCACTTCAATCGAATCGGCATAATAGCCGTCGTAGGCCACGCCATTTGCGCGAGCACCCCGCAATGCAGGTATATAATAGTTCAAATACCAGGGACTTAATTCGGGAATTACACCATTGGCACTCGGATTTCCGGTGGAAATGGTCAGTTTTACATTCTTCCATTCCACACCGGTATTCTGCCGAACCATCGCATGGTAATGCAAATCCACAGGATGATGCGCGTCAATGGCGCGAATATCATATTGCGGATACCATCCGGCATTGTGTACCAAATAATTGAAATTAAATCGGGCTTGCGTATTTTGTTCAACATTTAAATCCACCACTATTTCACTAACGGCCGTTTGGTAATTTTGGCGCGACTGATTGATTTGCTGTTGCAGTTTCCGCATGGTAAGTTTTCGCTCGGAATTTTCTTTATTGATTTGATACATCCGTGCGTAAATATCCTTCAGGCGGCTACGATAAAAATCGGCCAATTCTTTTAATTTGGCAACATCCACACCACTATTGGCCCCGCCAATGGCCTTATTCGCCAAAAGCATTTCCGCCTCCTGATTTAAGGCCGAATAATAACGTCCCTGCAAATCAATTTCCGATTGCAATAATTTTACCGAATCCTGCATTTCTTTAATGCGCTTGTCCAACCTGGCTTTTTTCAAATAGTTCAACTGATGGCGCACCGACATAATGCTAAACTTCCCATTCCCTTTCACCTGAATACTTCTCGGGTCCACATTTCGGCTCAGTCCGGAAAATACAACTTCCGTACGGCCTTTGGTTAAGGACGCGCTTGCCGTGCGATACACTTGGGCACCATTTAAAAATACGGTAACTTCTTTGATTTTTGATGGAACATTTTTCTGCGCATAGCCCGTACCAAAGAGTATCAGAGCTAATGCCAAAAGGATTTGTTTTTTCATATTGTATGATTTTTATATTTATCAAAAAGTGATTTTCGCGCTTGACTTTGCAATTACTTTGCCAATATTAAACAACAAGCAAATTACAACCGCGCACATCGCTATGGTCGAAACGACCCAGTATCTCAAAACCGCCATCCGGCAATAGTTTTCCCACATCTTGCGTGGCGATAAAGGCGCAGGAATTAAGATTGGCCAGGTCGATAATATTCACACCACCCGAACGTCCTTGCGCTACCGGCGACAAAGGATCGTTGGGATCACGAATCGTAATGCGCATCCAGGGCGGTGTATGAAAGCGCCCCTCGCCTTTGGAATAAGCCTGGGACATCAGCTCGGTCATTCCGTATTCCGAGTGAATTTGCTCCACGCCAAAACTATCACGATAAATCTTATGCAGTTCCTCCCGCACCATTTCCTTGCGCCGCCCCTTCATTCCTCCCGTTTCCATAACAATCAATTCCGGGAAGTCGATTTTGTATTGCTCCGCAAAATCAAGCAGTCCGAAACTAACACCCAAAAGCAAAACCTTTTTTCGGGCCGCTTTCAGCTGCTGCAACATTTCGTACAATTCCCGGTGCTCATTCAAATAAAAGCCGCTCTCGTGATGCCCCGAGCGGCGAATCATATCCTCGGCCATATAAATCAGAGAGGAGCCTTCGCGCTCAAGATAGGAGGGCAAAAGCGCCAAAACCACATATTCGTCCACCGGTGCGTAAAAATACCGGAAAGCCCGTCGAAAGGCGGTTCTGTACAAATCCAAATCGGCCACAAAATGCCGGCTGCGCTGCATTCCTGTGGTACCGCTGCTGCTGAATATGATTTCGGCAGCACTACCCTGACGAATTATTTTATGCTCCTTAAAAAAGCGTATGGGAAGAAAAGGGATTTCGTGCAACGAACTTATCGTTTGCGGGTCTGTATTGAGGTAATCAACCCATTGGCGGTACACGGGAATATGCTTGTATTGAAAATAAAACACTTCCAATGCCGTTGATTTAAATGCCTCCGCGGAATCAAGTTCGAAAATTTTCGATTTAAGGTTTTGATATTCGGCGGTGGCAGTTGACATAAAGCTTTGAAAATTTGTATAGTTTTGCAAAGATAATTTAATTCGAAAGGAATAAAGAATGTTAGGGAAATTTACCAAAATACTGCTGCTGCACATACTGCCCCCGGCATTATTTGGAGCCTTGCTGCTGTCGGCTTGTACCAAGCACGAAGTTTATTCCGTTATTCCGCATATCGAATACAAAAGCCTGGAAAAAATCCCCACTTCGACCGGCGTGGACGATAAGGCCTATCTGACAATTACTTTTACCGACGGCGACGGAGATATCGGCCTGCGGCCCGATGATACGATGCCGCCCTATAATCCCGGAGGCAAATATTATTACAATTTCATTATTGATTATTTCGAGCAACAAGGAGATTCCTTTGTGAAGATTGATTTACCCATTACCAACAATTCGCGGATTCCTTATGTGGAAGTCAATCTGGCGGAGCGCGGGGTGAAAGGGGAAATTCAAATCGAGTTGTTTATCAATAATATTATGTCCGCCGCCGACAGCATTCGTTATGAAGTATATATCTACGACCGCAAATTGCATAAAAGCAATGTGGTAACCACCCCGAGCATTTATGTAAAAAAGAAACCCTGAAAGAATATCATCTCGTACAATTTTCCGGTGGAGAATAATGTCCCGAAACAAGGATTGTAAAACACTTGAATATAGTCGGTTTGCTGCAGTAACTACACCTTTCATATATAAATCTCGCATTCTTTCATACCGGTGTTGATTTTCACTTTTTAATGTTTATAAGTCGCCCCGATATTAAAGTCTGCGGCGATTTTCTGCTTTATTTTTGTTTTGGCTAAAAACAGGCGCGAAAACAGGGTTTCACTATGATAATGCGGAAAGACACTTATGCGGGTAGAAAATATGTGATTTACGCGTTTTTTATTCTCGTCGGCCTGTTGTTCCTAATCCGTTTGGCTTATCTTCAACTATTTAGCAACGAATTTGCCGATGCCGCGGACAATAATACCCGCCGCGATATTACCATTTATCCGCCCCGCGGCCTGATTTACGATCGCACAGGCGAGCTGATTGTCTATAACGAAGCCGTCTTCGACCTGATGCTTACGCCGATTCAAATGAAAAAGGAAATTGACACCGCGGCTTTTTGTAAATTAGTGGGAATCACGAAAGAAGATTTTGAAAAAAGACTCAAAAAAGCCAAGCGTTATTCCCGACGCAAGGCCAGTTTTTTCGAAAAACAGATTTCCAAAAAACAAGCCGCCTATATTCAGGAACAATTAGTGAATTATCCCGGATTTTATGTGCAGGCCCGCACCTTGCGCAAATACCCCTACCCTATTGCCGCACACGTTTTAGGCTATATTGGCGAAGTGGGGAAACGCGATTTGGAGCGGGATAGTTTTTATGCCTCCGGCGACTATATCGGCATCAGCGGTATTGAGCGTTTTTACGAAAAAGATTTGCGTGG
>CAYUAN010000018.1:0-4111 GCA_964442545.1 uncultured Prolixibacteraceae bacterium
TCAAAAAAAGATTAAAAAATATTTGGCAGTTAGTAAACATTAACTAACTTTGCGGCCGGATTATTTAATTAAATAAGCTATGATATTATCAGAAAGACAAACGGAAATTATCGATACATCGATTAAGATTATTGCGCAGAAAGGCATCCAGGGATTGACAATTAAGAATCTTTCGAAAGAAATCGGAATATCTGAACCGGCTATTTACCGGCATTTCAAAAGCAAGACTGATATTCTGGTGCATATATTAGATAATTTCAGAGAATTGGGATCATTTATGGGCGAAATGATGATAAACAGTCAAAGCCCGGCGATGGAAAAGATTGAATTTATGTTTTCGCGTATAATGTCGATTTTTATTGAAACTCCATCATATATTTCCGTTATTTTCTCTGAAGAAATATTCAAAAACGAAGAAGAGCTGAAAGAGAAGGTTGTGGAAATAATGAATCAGAACGAAGCCACCATTGAACATATTATAAAAAGCGGACAGGAAAACGGTGAAATACGAAACGATATTGATGTTAAGGATTTAGCGCTTATCGTGATGGGGAGTCTGCGATTTAAAGTAAAGATGTGGGATTTGAAAGCCAGTGAGGGAGATCTTATGGCAGAAGGAAACGAACTTATTGCAAACTTGCGAAAAATATTAGAACCTTTAAACTAAAACCTAAAACCATGAAAATCACAAAAGTTAAAGACACGGCAATTAAAGAAACGCCCCATAATATTGATGTGCGTTTTATTTACGATCATACCGAAGCTCAGTTGGCCCATATGCATTTAAAGCCGGGCGAGGCGCTTAAGCCGCATATTACACCGGTTGATGTGTTTATCTATGTTCTTGAGGGCGAAGCAAGCATCAGCATTGGGGACGAAACCCAAGTGGTTCAGGCCGATTCGGTAGTGGAAAGCCCCAAAGACATTGTTCATTATATCAGCAATAAATCGGATAAAAATTTACGGGTATTGGTTTGTAAAACCCCGCGCCCGACGAAAAAAGGAATTGTTTTATAATTATTTAACCCGTAGAGATACGGGTTTTATAAGAAATCATACGTTAGTAAATATTCACTACTCAATTAACTAAAATTACGATGGAACGACTACTCGAAAAACTATTGAACTACAAATGGCTGACCTGGATTATCATCTTTGCCATTTCAGCATTCTTTGTGCTGGAGATGAAAGAGAATACCCGGATGGAAACCGATTTGGACAAATATATGCCCGAAGATCATCCGGCATTTATCTATAGCGACAGTGCGGAGGCCTGGTTTAATATTAAAGATGGTATTATTATCGCTCTGGAAAACAAAAACGGGGTTTTCAATACCGAGACACTGGATACATTAAAACAATTGACCAAGCGTTTTCAGAAGTTTGACGAAATCGATAAAGATGATGTAACATCTCTGTACACTGCGGATAATATTATCGGCACAGAAGACGGTATGGATGTAAAACGTTTTTATAAACGTGTGCCCAAATCGGCGGCAAAGCTGAAAAAGCTTAAAGATAATGTGATTAATAATGAGATGGTCTTTGGCCGTCTTGTCTCTTATGACACAACGGTTACCGTGATTATTGCCGAAATTGGCGATGATGTGTTTACACAGGACTTTTACGACCATATATTAAAAACGGCAAAAGCCTCCGAAAACGACCATATTAAGATATATGTGGCCGGAAGACCCATTGTGGAAGGCACCATGGCCTTGCTCGGCCCTGCGGATATGAAACGCATGGTGCCCATCGTAATTCTTGTGATTTTCATTGTACTGTTTATCACATTGCGCAGTTTGAAAGGGACACTAATCACTCTCGGGGTGGTATTCTTTTCCACCATTTGGGCCTTCGGGCTGATGGCGGTAACGGGCATACCCGTTTATGCGGTTTCCACCATGATTCCCGTGATGCTGATCGCCATCGGGGTCGCGGACGGGATACACCTCTACAGCCACCTGCATGTGTATGTGGACCATCATCCCAATGCCACCAAACTGGAAGCAACCAAGGATATGCTTAAATACCTGTGGAAACCCGTTGTAATGACATCGGTTACCACGGCAGTCGGATTTATTTCACTGCTTACTTCACAAGTTTATCCGGTAAAATATTTTGGAATATTTACCGCCTTCGGTGTGATGATGGCTATGGTATTCTCCCTGGTTTTTCTGCCGGCCGGAATTATGATTTTCGGTCTGCCAAAACCCAAACCGGTGGATCATGAAGAGGATAAAGAAGGACATTCGCACTCGAAACTGGCCAATAATTTTGCTGCCGCTGTAATCAAACATAAATATGTTTCTATTGTCGGCTCGGCCATTATTGTGGTGCTGTCCGTAATCGGGATGCAGGAAATCTGGATTAATTCCAGTTTCCTGGATAAGTTTGAAAAAGACAGTGATATTGTTCTTACGGATAAATTCATCAACGATCATTTCGGGGGCACCAGTACCTTAAACCTGATTTTGGACGCCCACGGCAAAAAAGATGTTTTCAAAGAGCCGCGCGTTTTGAAGCTGGTGGATATCATGCAAAAAGATGTGGACAGCTCATTGGCTGTTGTGGGAAATTCGTTTTCCCTGGCTGATTATATCCGCCGGATGAACAAGGTAATGAATGCCGATAAGGAATCGTATAACTGCATTCCGGATAACCAGGATATGATTGCCCAATACCTGTTGCTGTACGAAATGTCGGGTGATCCTGAGAATTTGAATAAAGTGGTGGATTATGATTACGAAAAGGCAAATGTTACCTTTCAATTAAAGAGTGATAACTCCAAAGCCATGAATGCCGCTTTGGCTATTATCAATAATTACAAAGATGACTTCAAAAAAATGGGCATTGATATGAACTATGCCGGAAGCGGTTATAAAGGACTGGTATTTACCGACTTGATTTTGGAAGGACAAATCAAGAGTTTGATACTTTCCTTAATCATTATCGTGGTACTCTTATCATTGATGTTCAAAAAGCTCAGCATTGGTTTAATCGGTTCGGTACCGATTATTCTGACAGCATTAATCAGCTTCGGAATTATGGGTTTCCTGGGCATTCCGTTAAACACGACAACCGCCCTGCTATCGAGTATCGCTATCGGTATCGGTATCGACTATGCTGTGCACTTCCTGGAGCAATACCGCCATAATGCCAAACATTCGCAGAATAAATTGGCCACGGCGCAAAAAACCATGGCACACTCGGGCCGTGCCATTATCTACAACGCCATAGTGGTAATCGCGGGATTTCTGGTATTGCTGTTTTCCGTATTCCCGCCCAATCGTGAATTAGGCGCACTGGTATCACTGAATATGTTTACCAGCTTTGTGGGAACACTGACCATTATGCTCGTATTGCTATATATGTCGAACGTATATTTTAAGAAAAAGAAATAACATACCATTAACTATAAAAATCAATAAATTATGAAAACACTAAGCATTAAATTAATAGCATTAGCCATCATGATGGCTACAGGATTTGGGGTACAAGCCCAAAAATTGACCGGCCGCGAGATTGTAAAAAGAGCTTACAATCTGCCCAGCGGTGATGACCAAACATCGCAATTAACGATGACTCTGGTAAACAAAAGCGGACAAACACGTATCCGTAAAATTCAGCAATACACCAAGGATTTTGGGGATGTGGAAAAGAGCATCATGTTCTTTCTTTCACCTGCCGATGTAAAAAATACATCATTCATGAACTGGTCGTATGACGATGAAAACAAAGCTGATGACCAATGGATTTATCTGCCCGCTTTGAAAAAAGTAAAGCGCATCTCCAGCGACAGTAAAAGCGATTATTTTATGGGTTCCGATTTCACCTATGATGATTTGGGTGACCGCAAACTGGATGCCGATGTACATACTTTGCTACGCGAAGAAACCGTAAACGGTTTTCAATGCTATGTGGTGGAGAGCGTTTCAAAAGACGAGGATTATATGTACTCAAAAACCATTACCTGGATTCGTAAAGACAATTTTGTGGGTGTGAAAAAGGAATTTTACGACGAAGACGGGGAACTGCTGAAAATTCTTCACATTAAAGATGTGAAAAAAATCAGCGGTTACTGGATCATTACACATTCGGAAATGGAAAA
>CAYUAN010000019.1:0-2332 GCA_964442545.1 uncultured Prolixibacteraceae bacterium
TTACGTAATATTGTAATAAGCCCGAAAAACTGTCGTCTAAACGATGCGCCAAACCAATGCCTAATTTCTCCTTGATGAAAAAATTACCCGATAAATCTATCGATAAAGGGGCGCCTTGAACAGCTTTTACTAAAAAACTCGGCTTAAATTTAAGATTCTCGCCCAAATCAAATACATAGCCACCTATCAAAAAATAATGACGGCGCTCTTTGTTGTCAATTAAATTACTACCACTTACTTCCTTGATACTTTGCTCCAATAATTTCGGAACAGATACGCCTACATAAGCTTTGTCTGAATAATAATACAAGCCTACTCCTACATTGGGCAACAATTTATTACTGATATTATATATATCGGGGTCGCCTCCTTGCTCGGGGGTTAAACTCATCAAATCCGCTTGAAATAAATTTATACCGGCTTTTAATCCAAAGGCTAAATGTGAATTGTAAGCTACTTGAATACGGTAACTGTAATCCGCAAATAACATCGTTTGATGAACAGGACCTACCTTGTCATTGATAACCGATAAACCCAATCCCATATTGTCACCGTGAATAGGACTGTGAACCGTTAATGTTTGCGTACTCGGAGCGCCCTCAATGCCAACCCATTGCTCGCGTATCAAACCGGTTAGGCTTAATGCTTCACGACTGCCGGCATATGCCGGATTTACCGATAATGTATTATACATATATTGCGTGTACATCGGATCTTGTTGTGCCGTCATGTCAGAAAATAACATAACTGCAAAAATCATTATTACTGTTTTATATTTGATTATTCGTTTCATAATCTTTAATGTTTTTTTATTGTTTTTTATTTTTTGGGAACAGCACCGCCATTTATGACGGTGCTTATACCAAAAATATATGAGATTAAATTACCTGTTTAAGTATAAATATCCTGTAAACGGTTTATGCCCGTCACCTAAATCTATAATATAATAATAGGTGCCCATTGGTAATTTCTTGTTTTCATCTACAACCATTTTACCATTACTATATCCATCCCAATCACCTTTGTAATGATTGGCTTTGAAAACCAAGTTACCCCAACGATTGTAAACTTTTACATTGTTATTTTTAAAGTTTGATATACCGGGAATAGACCAAGTATCATTAATACCGTTTCCATTCGGCGTAAATATGGTTGTAATAATTATACCGAAAGTCTCAACGATAGTCGGATCATCCGGTTCTCCGTCTCCTTCACTGTCAATATCCGTTAAATCTGAAGGATCATCTGATATATCCGTAACTGCATTGGACTGCATGTCAAAACCTGTTACAACTGCACTGTTTTCAACCTGTCCAGCGACTATATCATCTTTTGTCAATTCATATACCGCCGTGAAAGTAGCATTATCCGAATCTCCGGGTAACAATACTATTGGCGTACCTTGTATTTCTATTCCGGGTAACGGATCTTCAATCATTACATCGGATAAAGTTAAATTACCAACGTTTGTTACTGTAAATGTATAAGTAATCGTTTCTCCAACTTCCGCCAATCCGTTGCCGTTTTCATCATTGAAATGACCTTCCTTGGTAAGTGTTAATCCCGGATGTTGTGGAACAATCGTATGAGTGATATCATCCGGTTCTCCGTCTCCTTCCGTATCGACATCCGTATTATTATTTGGATCATCGGATAAATCTGTTAATGTATTACCAGACGGATCTTCTCCGGTGGCTTGTGCCTGATTGTCAATATAACCTCTGTCAATATCAGTCTGAGTCAATATGTGTGTACCGGTATATGTCCAAGATTCACCAACATCTAATAAACTATTACTATTGATATCTCCACTGACATAAGATACACTGGTCGCCAATAATATCGGATCTATTATATCAATATCACTTATCGTTAGATTTCCGGTGTTCGTTACCGTAAAGGTATATAACATTTCTTCTCCCGGATCTGCATATCCGTTGCCGTTTGCATCAACAAACTCACCTGTTTTTTCCAACTGTATTTCTGCATGAACAGGGAGCGTAATCACTGTTGAATCATCCGGCGTTACCGTTTGCGGGTCATCGGATATATCCGTTACATCACTACCGTCAGGTGCTTGACCGGTTACCGTCGCTTGATTCGTTACACTTCCATTGTCAATATCGGCTTGTGTAATCGTATGCGTAGCAGTAAACGTACTGCTGTCGCTTGCGCCCGGTAATAAAGTACTAATCGGACCGCCACTGACTGTTGCATTCGGGTCGCTTATCGTAATGTTCGTCAAGGTCGTATTTCCGGTGTTCGTTACCGTAAACGCATAAGTTATCGTCTCACCTGCATCGGCATAACCGTTACCGTTCGCATCGTTAAA
>CAYUAN010000020.1:0-7054 GCA_964442545.1 uncultured Prolixibacteraceae bacterium
CCGCCTACCGCCGCGTGGAACGGCATAAAGCCAAGGAGGTTGATGTGCTTTTGCGCAACTTTGATATCCGCAAATTGCCCAGCGGTAATTATTTGTTTAAGCTGGAGTTGATTAATAAGGATAATAAGGTTATCGCGGAACAGCAATATTTCTTTCAGCGGGAGAATACGCGGATAAAGCTTAATGAGGAAGACCTAAATAATATTAAGGTGATTAACACTTTCGCCGAACTGATTACAGGTCAGGATACTTTGGCAGATGTAATTTATGCCATGCGTCCCATAATGTCGGCCAATGAGGTAGATTTGGGCGAAGAACTGATTAAGAAAGGAGATGAAAAACTGATGCAGCAATTTATTTATTCCTTTTGGTATCGCCGTAATAATACAGAACCTTCCAAACCTTTTATTGCCTATATGAAACAGGTAATGAAAGTGAATAATGAATTCAGCACCAGTATCAAAAAAGGATATGAGACCGACCGCGGTTATGTGTATTTGAAATACGGAGAACCGAATAATATCAATAAACAATATAATGAGCCGGCTACCTATCCTTATGAAATCTGGCATTATTATTCGGCTCGCGGGCAAAGCAATGTGCGTTTTGTATTTTACAATCCCGACCTGGTAACCAATGATTTTCAGCTCTTGCACTCCAATGCCATCGGTGAAGTAAGCAATTACCAGTGGCGTTTACAATTGCGCAAACGCGATCAGAGTTGGCGTTCAATCGACCAGACAGGTGAAGAAACGGACGAGTGGGGAACGCACTATAACGACTATTATAATCAGCCGCGCTAAGCCGGGAAAACGGGCTTAGCCGCAAGCTTATTTTTATCATGTTCCGCTGCTTGTATATGTAGCGAATTTGTTTACTTTTGGCACTTGTTTTTCGTCCTGTAAAACACGGGAAAAAGCAAGCGCACCTAATACATCAATTACTTGGAAACAGCGAACAAAAAAATAAAAGTAGCCATTGTAATCCTAAACTGGAACGGACGGAAGTTTCTGGAGAAATTTCTGCCTTCGGTGGTGGAATACAGCGCGGGCGCCGAAGTAATTATCGCCGACAACGATTCCAAGGATGATTCCGTAAGTTTTCTGAAGGAGCATTATCCGCAATTGCGCATTATTCTGAATAATGAAAACGGCGGCTATGCCAAAGGCTATAACGATGCTTTGGCGCAAGTGGACGCAGAGTATTACGTATTGCTAAACTCGGATATTGAGGTAACACCCGGCTGGGTACAGCCGGTAATTGATGTAATGGATGCCGACCCGGGCATTGCCGCGGCGCAGCCAAAACTTTTGTCGTATGCCCAAAAAGATGAATTTGAGTATGCAGGTGCAGCCGGAGGATTTATCGATAAATACGGTTATCCCTTTTGTCAGGGGCGCGTATTCGGTAACCTGGAAAAAGATTTGGGGCAATACGATGAAGTACGGGAAATATTCTGGGCGACAGGCGCCGCCATGTTTGTCCGTGCGGAAAAATTTTGGGAGATTGGCGGATTGGATGCCGATTTCTTTGCCCATATGGAAGAGATTGACCTTTGCTGGCGTTTGAAAAATGCGGGTTATAAAGTGGTCTATGTGCCCCGGTCGAAAATATACCATGTAGGTGGCGGAACACTGCCCAAAGGCACCGCCCGGAAAACCTATCTGAACTTCCGGAATAATTTCGCGCTGCTATTTAAGAATCTGCCCAAAGACCGGGTACTGAAGACCTTTATCGCCCGTTTGGTGCTGGATGGCGTGGCGGCAATTCGCTTCCTGACCGAGGGGCACTTTGGCGATACTTTCGCAGTGTTCCGGGCGCATATGTATTTCTATTCCCACCTGGGCGAACTGCGCAGAAAACGCCGTGCCCATACCCAAAGACGGGTTTCGATGATTTATCAGAAAAACCTGGTTTTTGAACACTTCCTCAGGAGAAAGACCAAATTCACGGATCTGGATCAAAGCAAATTCTCGAAAGGGGAAGTGGAAATGAAAAGCCGCTGATTATTCCTCTACCGGCCCACGCCGAAGGTTGCCCTTAATAATTTCGTGGAAATCTTCCTTGGCACCGGCAACAGAGAAATAGAAAAATACACCCGTGGCCAGCGATACCAAACCGATAAAGGCAAATACCATTAAGGTGTCCACCACTTCTTTCGGATGGCCTTCAAACATCACCTCTTCGGCCGTAAAGAAATTAAAAAGCGCATATACTCCGGCCGACAGCAGGATAAAGATAAATACCATCACATTCAGATAGCCCAGGATATCCCCGAGCTTACGTCCTTTTACGGCATCCTGCACATAGGAGTTCAAAGGAATTTTAAAGAATCCGGCAAAAAACGCGGCAATAAAAACCAGCACCATAAAAATATTGGTGGCAGGATTAATCACCACTATGGCAAACATACTCAGGCCAAGGCCCAGACTACCGATTACCACATAACCCAGATGCACGCGCTTGCCCGACAGCCATCCGGTAAGAATGGCCCCTGCAGCAATTCCGATGGCCGCTACCGACATAATCAGCCCGGTCATTTTGTTATTTTCCCCCAAAATATAACGGGCATGGTCGGTAATATCCAATTGTATGGTCGCCCCGATTAACCAAAAAAGCGAAAGTCCGAAAATGGCATTATTCACTCCGGGATACAATTTCGAAATACGCCATTGCTTATAAATAAACAGAATCGGATTCAAAGTATCATTTGAGCTTTCCATTACCGGCGATTCATTGGCTTTAATTAATTTGGCCATTATCCAACCCAGAAAAGCCACAGAAAGCAAAATAACGGACAATAGCAGTATATTGTAATCTTTCAGGAGATAATCGCCCAATACCCCGGCCAGCATGGTTCCCAGCAACACGCCCACAAAGGTGAGCATCTCCATCATTCCCGTACCGAATGAAATACCTTCCTTTCCGCGAATATCACGAATCAGACCGTATTTTGCCGGAGAAAACATAGTGCTTTGCAAGCCCATTAATAATACCGCGGTCATCACAATAGGTAATGATTTGAAATAAAAACCCGTAATGGCAACCAGCATAATGGGAATTTCAGCAAATTTTCCCCAAACCATGATTTTCTTCTTTTCATAAATTTTGGCATAACGGCCGGCAAGAGGTGAAAACAAAATAAACGGAATCACCAGCATAGCCGAAGCAATGGAGATTACATAGTTTTGCGTTTCTTCCGAAACCCAATACACTCCCACAAAAATTACGAGATATTTAATTACATTATCATTTAGAACGGCAAGGAAATTTGTTAAAAATAAAGGTAACCAAGGGTTCTTTTTTTCTTTCATAAATTGTTGCTTTTGCTCCTTTCTGTATCAAAGGTACTAAATAATTACCGAAGTTTATTTTTTTTACGTATATTTGTAACATACTAAATTCATAATAATTATGACAGGAGGAGTCGGTTTTTCCACTGATGGCACTACCAGTATAGGCAATAATCGAAAATTGCGCAAGCGTGACCACCAACTGCGGAATGAAATGAATCTGGGTGCGCATAGCCACGATGAAGAAAAAAATAAAGAGGCCGTTGCGGAAATGAGAAGCCGAAACAAACGAAACAGAATTCGCTTACTACTTGTTTTATCGGTATTGACTTTTATCAGTGTCCTGCTTGTGTACTACTTTTTTCTTTAGTCCTTTTTCTATTCCTGATTTTTGTTAAAGTTATTGAAATTTGCGGCTTTTCACTCAATTGATGGCGCTGCATAAAACAAACTTGGACTTAAATCCGTATCTTTGCGAAGCAAGATTCGGGCTTTAGCCCTGAAACGAAATTTATCAAAATACAAATAACATTAAATCTTATGAAACGAATTCATTTTATATTAATAGGAATGGCCTTATTTATCGCGGCATGTTCCACAACAACACATATTATCGGAGCATGGGAAGCCCCTGATTATACACCTCCGAAAGATGATTTTAAGAAAATAGCCGTTGTGGCATTGTCGCATAACGAGTCCAGCAAGATGCTGTTTGAGCAAGTATTTGTGGAACGCCTTCAATACCTGGGCTATGAAGCCATGTACGGATCAAAAATATTGATTCCGAGCATTGTGAAGAAAGAAAACAAAGAGATGCTGGAAAAAATGATGAAGGATAATGGTGTGGACGGAGTGCTTGTTTTGAGTTTGTTGCAAGTGAAAGACGGCGTTCGCTATGTGCCCGGCACGGGTGCTTATGCTCCGGGCGCATATTACGGTGGCTGGTATGGCTATTACAGCTATAACTATTATAATTACTACAGCGATCCGGGTTATTACGAATCAACCACTTCGCTTTATCTGGAAGCTAATTTTTACGACTTAACCAAAGCTCCAAGCAGCGACAGCGCCGCTTATGACGGGAAACTGGTTTCTTCCATTCAAACCGAAACCGTGGACCCGATGGATATTGAAGATTTGGCCGATTCGTTTTCTTATACCATTCTCACAAAACTCATCAGCCAGGGAATCCTGAAGAACAAAAGCAAGGATAAGAAATAAGGGGATTTTCCCCTAAACAAAAAAGGATGGCCTAAGGCCATCCTTTTTTGTTTTTAGGCACATACCGGAGTTTAATCCAGAAAATGCGCAATAATATCTTCCACGCTGATTCCCTCGGCTTCGGCTTTATAATTTTTTACAATACGATGACGTAATACCGCATTGGCTACAGCGCGCACATCCTCAATATCCGGTGACAGTTTTCCGTTAATGGCGGCATGGGTTTTGGCCCCGATAATCAGATATTGCGATGCCCGCGGGCCGGCACCCCACAGTAAATACTTGTCGGCCCAATCACCGGCCATCTTGGTTCCGGGGCGGGTTTTGCTAACCAATTGCACCGCATATTGATATACATTATCCGCAACGGGGATCTCTCGTATCAGCGATTGGAAATAGAGGATTTCCTCTTTACTCATCATCTGATTTACCTGACCCTTAACACCGCCCGTCGTACTTTTCACAATGCTGATTTCCTCTTCGAAAGAAGGATAATCGAGTATCACATTGAGCATAAAACGGTCGAGCTGCGCCTCGGGCAAGGGATAAGTTCCCTCCTGCTCAATCGGGTTTTGCGTAGCCAAAACAAAAAACGGGCGATCCAGTTCAAAACTGTTTCCGGCCACGGTAACCGATTGCTCCTGCATGGCTTCGAGCAAAGCGGCCTGGGTTTTAGGGGGTGTACGGTTAATCTCATCCGCCAATACGATATTGGCAAAAACAGGCCCTTTGATAAATTTGAAGCGGCGGTTTTCGTCCAGGATTTCGGTTCCGATAATATCCGATGGCATCAGGTCGGGCGTAAACTGAATGCGGCTGAAACTAAGGCCCAGCACATCCGAAAGCGTATTTACCATTAATGTTTTGGCCAGGCCGGGCACGCCAACAAGCAAACAATGTCCGTTACTCAAAATTGAAATAAGTAAGTCTCGCACCACTTCATCCTGCCCTACGATTACATTGGAAATCTCCTTGCGTAGCAGTCCGTATTTTTCGGTCAAGGCCTCAAAGGCCGCTTTTTCATTTTGATAGTTCATCGTTTGCGATTTATTCCCAGTCATATTCAAAATTACACTTCTTCAATTGCTCATCCGTAATATTGATAAAAGTGTGCTTGGTTTTATCCTGTATCCATTTGCTGATGGCATCGGTTTTCTTTTGTGCCAATGCCGCTTCCTGTATCAAGTCGTAGTCGGTATCCAATGAAGCTTTATGCGGTTTGGTACGCTTATCGAGACGCACGATACGAAATGCTTTCACGCCGCGCTCACGTTCGTAAATCATCGGTGGTTTAATCTCACCCACATTCATATTATCCAACACAAAAAACAGGTTTTTATCCATCTGCTGCGGATTAAAACTGCGGTTCCCCGTGGCGGGATTGATTACCGCGCCTCCGTTGTTCTTGCTGTCATCATCCGAAAAACGCATAGCCGCCTGCTCGAAGGTAAGCTCCCCGCCGGCAACCAATTGATAAATACTGTCAATCAGATGTTTTGTTTTCTCCAGCGATACCGGTGATATTTTGGTTTGAATTAAGATGTGGCGCACATTGATATAATCTCCTTTACGCTTAATCAGCTGCAAAATATGGTAGCCATATTTGGTTTCGATTATGGGAGAAATTTCATCGCCCTGCAGGGCAAATGCCGCGGCCTCAAACTCCGGTGCCATCACCCCGCGGGAGAAGTCGCCCAATTCACCTCCTTTAGCCGCCGAACCGGGGTCTTCCGAATAAATCCGCGCCATGGAGGCAAAGTCGGCACCATCAATAATCCGTTTCCGTATTCCCTCCAGCTTGGCCCGGGCAAAGGCCTTTTCCTCTTTCGTTACCTTGGGTATTTTCACAATCTCGGAATACTCTATTTCCGAAGGAACGGTAAATATACTGTCCTTGGGAATACTTTTATAATAATCCTTCACTTCGGAAGGCGTAATACGAATGTCCGAAGTTATTCCGCGTTTTACCTGCTCCGAAAGCATCTGGTCGTGAATTACGTTTCGCAGGTCGGATTTAATCGCCATTATGCTTTTGTTGTAATATTCTTCCAGCTTTTCTTTGGAACCAATCTGGGAAATAAAATACTGCAAACGGCGGTCGATTTCGTTTTCCACCTGCTCGTCCGAAATTTCAATACTGTCGATTTGCGCCTGATTCAGAAGTAGTTTCGCAAACAACACCTCCTCGAAAATCTGGCAGCGCATGGTTTGGGCATCCGCCGTATAACCCTGCATCAGGTATTGCATATACTGGTTTTCGATATCCGAATAATAAATGGCATTATTACCCACCACGGCAACCACCTTGTCAATAATTTTACCCTGAGCCATGCCCATAGTGCCAAACAGCAAAAACAGGCTGCCGATAAATATTTTCTTTATTATTGCTTTCATATACACTTTTTAGTCTTATTCAGTTACCGTCACTTTTCCCTCTTCCATGGCGCGCTCAAACATTTCTTTTTCCATCTGCTCAATAAGTTTCAGCTTGCGGATATTAATAATGATAGACCGGATCCGATCGTATTCGAAACTTATGG
>CAYUAN010000021.1:0-10402 GCA_964442545.1 uncultured Prolixibacteraceae bacterium
CTTTGGGTGGAATTAACGTTTGAGCTTTTCGCTGCCGGTGTGATTGCCTTTATGACGGTTTCTCTGGGATTGATTTCGCAAAAAACTGCCGAGCGTGTAATGTTCTTCGAGTTATTCCTGATTATGATGTCCGGAACCCTGGGTGTGGGACACCACTATTTCTGGCAAGGACTGGATGAGTATTGGATTGCCATCGGTGGTATTTTCTCAGCCCTTGAGCCTTTGCCGCTGGCATTGATGATTGTGGAGGCATGGAAAAACCAAAGAGAGCAAAAAGAGTCCGGTACGCCCAATGCATTTAGCACTCCCTTTATGTTTATCGCCGGATCGGCTGTATTAAACTGGATTGGTGCCGGTTTCTTCGGAATGGTAATCAACACGCCGACGATTTCTTACTACTCACACGGCACCTACCTGATTATGCCTCACGGACACGTGGCTCTTTTAGGTGCTTTCGGTTATATCTCACTGGCATTCCTGTATATGACTTCCCGTGCCAATGCCATGGCAAACGGTTGGGAATGGAATGACAAATGGAGTAAAATTGGTTTCTGGTCATTGACCATCGGCGTATTGCTCTTTGCATTACCCACATTAATGATTGGTTTGGAACAAACCAAAGTGGCTGCCGAGATGGGATATTATTACACCCGTACCCGCGAAGCCATTGAGGTGGTGCGTGGTTGGATGTGGTTCCGTATCCTGCCGGATTCATTGATGATAATCGGTGGTATTACCATCTTTATTGATTTGTTTGTAAAAACATTTATGGGTAAAAAAGCTGCATAGCTTTAGTTTCATAGTGATTACATAGCAGAAGCCCGGGCCGTGATTTGGTCCGGGTTTTTTTATGGGTTATATATGCGTAAGTTTAGCTGATTTAAGAGGGCGTATAGGGTGAAAACTTTGTATATATCGAAACAAAATTCTAGGAACTCTCCGGGATTGCTGATTCAGGCTTTATTCTTTCACCAGATTCTTATAATCCTCATAGCGCTCAAAAATAACCTGCACATAATGGTAAGGTTCCGAGCCGCGGCAATAGCCGTGTTTTACCACCGGGTCGTGGTAATATTTGGGGTTGGCCTTTAATATAATAAAGGTGTCGGCACTTTCGGTCCAGCGATTATAATCCTTGCCGTACTTTTTTGCCAGCTTTCGGGCGTCGTAAACGTGTCCCAGCCCGACGTTGTATGAAGCCAGGATAAATTTTATACGCTCTTCTTCGCTGATGCCGCCTTCATCAAATTGTTTGCTGATCCATTGTAAAAATTCCACTCCGGCGCGGATATTCTCCTCCGGATTAAAGGGATTTTTCAAATTGAAGCGTTCGGCTGTAGCCGGCATTAATTGCATCAAACCTTTGGCTCCGGCCCAAGACACCGTTTTGGCATTAAAGCGGGATTCCTGATAAATCATACTGGCCAGCAAACGCCAATCCCAGCCCAGCTTTTTTGCGTATTTCTTGATGATTTTATCATAGGGGGATAATCTTCCGCCCCGTTTGGGTAAATTCTTTTTGTCTTTATAAAAGGAGGAGTGCAGGGTGTTGAAATACTTTTTATTCAGCACCGCATAGGTTGTTCCCCGTGTAAAATGTTTCAGCCAATTATTGATTTGGAATTTTAAGGAATCAGCCCCCGGGGGAACGGCCCAGCATAGCCTTTGCTCCACACTTAAGGCAATATGGTAATCAAGATTGCCGACAAAACCCTGATTGGCTTTGGCCACCCGCTCGTCGCAGGCGGTGTAATCGATATATCCTTGCGAAACCATCAGCACCAGTTCCTCTTGGGTATGCACACTATCCTCCACAATGATAAATTCGCTGCCCGTAACTTCTTGTACGTGGTGCAATTCATTGATAAAGATACTGCCCTTTTGTGCATAAATGGTTTTTCCGTCCAAGTCGAGCGCCCGTTTCAAAAATTCAGCTTTATCTCCTTTTTTGCGATAGTTCTTTTGCCTTTGCACAATCACCTGTTTATTGTAGCCGATGGGATAGGTGAAATTTATACTGTCCGCGCGGCTTTTGGTATAAGTCAAATCCGTTGCCAGAATATCCGCCTCTCCGCGATTAATCATTTGCAGACATTTCAGTATATCATCTTCCACCACAATCTCCAGATCCAGATCCATGTCGTTACTCAGGCGTTTCAGCATATCATATTGGATACCCATGGGCAGACCTTTGTAGATAAAATATCCGGTGGAATTATTGTGGGTGATGGCAATCAAACGCCCACGGGCGCGAATGCTGTCCATGCGGCAGGGTTTTGCAATTGTTTGTGGAATTATGCTGAATTCCATCGAATGCTCCTCCTTATTTTTCAGGGCATCGTGAATCACAAAACCACCGATAATAAGCAATGCCAGGATAAGCGCGGCACTGATTTTAGGATACATTTTTATAAAGGACAGCATATAATTAGGATTGTTTTGCAGCTAAGATAACAAAACACCGCTTTAATATAGCGCTTTGCGCTAATGGAATATTAACAGACTTATTAAAACTTGATTTTAATTTTTATGCTCATTTTGGCGGCTTAAACTCAAGTTTGCTCCAGAAGCTCCTCAACCAGCTTAGGCAATGCCTCGCCCGACTTTTGCGCGATGCGCCGAAAAGCCTTGTCCTGCATGGTGTGCGCGTTCGGGTCAATATAATATTTGGGAATGCCGGACGGCGCATAAGCTGTTAAACCTGCTGCCGGATATACGTGCAGCGAAGTGCCGATTACCATAAAAATATCCGCTTGTTGTACAATAGGGTAGGCGGCCTCCATCATCGGTACGGCTTCGCCGAACCAAACAATGTGCGGCCGTAATTGATGGCCGTCTTCGGCTTTGTCGCCCAACTTCAGCTCCCAGTGGTCCAACTCGTAAATCAAATCATCATTTACCTCACTGCGCACCTTCATCAGTTCGCCATGCAGATGCAACACCTTGCTTGAGCCGGCCCGTTCGTGCAGATTGTCCACATTCTGGGTAATGATTTCCACATCATATTTTTCTTCGAGTCTGGCCAGAGCGTAATGTCCCGCGTTGGGCTCCACCTCCATCAGTTGTTTTCGCCGGATATTATAGAAATCAAGTACCAACTGCGGATTTTGCCGCCAGGCAACCGGGCTGGCTACCTCTTCAATATTGTATTGTTCCCATAATCCACCCATATCACGAAAGGTCATAATGCCGCTTTCCTGACTCATGCCCGCGCCGCTGAGGACTACGATCTTTTTCATGCCGTTCTCTTTTTTATCAATTACATTAAATGTGCTATAAAAATAAGACATTTGTCAATAATAGAAAGTCCCAATTAAATAAACCTTAATGAGAAACCCTATTTTTAACTTGCCCTGCACAATTTATTAATCCTTATTATTGCATTATAATAATTTGTTAAATTATCAACGGCAATGCGTAGATTGGTTATTTTTGCCATAACAAACAGCCGCAAATTTGCCGCTTGTTGAACATAAAAGAAACGAAAATGAAATTATTAAAGAAAGACGCCCTGAATTACCACATGATGGGTAAGCCCGGTAAGGTAGAAGTGATTCCCACCAAGCCATATTCCAATCAACGTGATTTATCTCTGGCTTATTCGCCCGGAGTAGCTTATCCCTGCCTCGAAATCGAAAAACGCCCGGAGGATGCCTATAAATACACGGCCAAGGGTAACCTGGTCGCGGTAATATCCAACGGTACCGCTGTTTTGGGTTTGGGAGATATCGGAGCCCTGGCGGGCAAACCCGTAATGGAAGGAAAAGGATTGTTATTTAAGATTTTTGCCGATGTGGATGTGTTCGATATCGAGGTGGATACCAAGGATATCGACAAGTTTGTGGAAACCGTAAAAGAGATTGCCCCCACCTTTGGCGGAATTAACCTGGAAGATATTAAAGCACCTGAGTGTTTTGAAATAGAGCGCCGTTTGAAAGAGGAATTGGATATTCCGGTAATGCACGACGACCAGCACGGAACAGCCATTATCTCGGCCGCGGGTTTGGTGTCGGCTTTGGAACTGACGGGTAAAGATATTTCAAAAGTAAAATTGGTGGTGAGTGGTGCAGGTGCTTCCGCCTCGGCATGTACGCGCTTATATATGTCATTGGGTGTGAAACCCGAAAATGTTTTGATGTGCGACAGCAAGGGTGTTTTGCGCACCAGTCGTACGGATATGAATGAGGCCAAAAAAGAATTTGCCCGTGATACCGATAAGGAAACACTGGCCGATGCGCTGAAAGGTGCCGATATCTTTTTGGGCTTGTCGGTAAAAGGAGCCATGTCCAAGGAAATGCTGGCTTCTATGGCGCCAAACCCGATTGTTTTTGCCATGGCCAACCCCGATCCGGAAATCACCTATGAGGATGCTTTGTCGGTGCGTAAAGACCTGATTTTCGCTACCGGCCGTTCCGATTATCCCAACCAGATTAATAATGTATTGGGATTCCCATATATCTTCCGTGGAGCATTGGATGTGCGGGCTACGGCCATCAACGAAGAAATGAAGAAGGCCGCCGTTTATGCTTTGGCCGATTTGGCTAAACAGCCGGTACCCGAAGTGGTGAAAAAAGCTTACAGCAAAACCAATATGAGTTTCGGTAAGGAATATATTGTTCCTACACCGCTCGACCCGCGCCTGATTGAATATGTTGCTCCCGCCGTGGCTAAAGCCGCTATGGAGTCGGGTGTGGCACAGCGCCCCATTGAGGATTGGGACGATTATAAAACGGAATTGCTGCAGCGTATGGGTATTGACCACTCCATTATGCGTACCGCCTTTACCCGTGCCAAGAATGATCCGAAGCGTGTGGTATATACCGATGTGGACGATATTAATGTATTGCAAGCCGCTATTCAGGTAAAACACGAAGGTATTGCCGATCCGGTTCTGGTAGGTCAGCGCCGGGTAATCAACCGCATGGCCGAGAAGTTTAATTTGGATTTGGAAGGTATTGAAGTAATTGATAATACACTGGCCGAATACGAAAACAAACGGAATGAATTTGCAGAGGTGTTGTATAAAAAACGTCAGCGCCGCGGTATGTCTCGGAAAGCCGCCCGTCGGATGATGATGGACCGCAGTTATTTTGGTGTGGCTATGGTGGAAACCGGAGAAGCGGATGCTATGGTGTCGGGAACCAATACCCGTTATGCGGACGCCATTCGCCCGGCCTTGCAAATAATCGGTACGCGTCACGAGATTGACCGTATCGCCGGTATGTATATTATGAATACCAAAAAAGGCCCGTTCTTTTTCGCGGACACTTCGGTTAATCCGGACCCCAGTACCGACGATTTGGTGGATATCACACTATTAACGGCAAATTCCGTTCGCGGTTTTGGCGTGGATCCCGTGATTGCTATGTTGTCGCACTCCAATTTCGGTTCGTCCGAAGTGGAGAGCCCGAGCCGTGTGGCTGCTGCTGTTCGCAAATTGCACGAAGAGCACCCCCATATTATGGTGGATGGCGAGATGCAGGCGAATTTCGCCATTAACAAAGAATTACGCATCGAGCGTTATCCTTTCTCGAAATTGGGTAACCGAAATGTGAATACGCTGATATTCCCGAATCTGGATGCCGGTAATATCGCCTATAAAATTTTACAGGAAATCGGCCATGCCGAGGCCATCGGCCCCATCGTAATGGGATTGAAAAAGCCGGTGCATGTATTACAATTGTCCAGCTCGGTTCGTGAGATTATCGACATGACCGTAATAGCAGTTGTGGATGCCCAGCGTGAGCAGGAAGATTTAGAATAATTTCCGGTAAACTAAAACACAAAAGCCTGCCCTTAACGGGCGGGCTTTTTTTATGCCGGTTGTCAGACGGGTTTTATCATATTATATGAACGCATGAACATATAAGCACGTCAAAATCAGATATGAATTTCCGGCCTGTTCAAGTTGTCAAAGTTATATGTGATAGACTACCCGAAAAATGCAAACATATATCATATTTATTACAGTGAATTTACATGCTATTTTTTATAGTAAAAGCTAAAATTTTCTTAATTTTAAGCCATCAAAAACAGGCCGTTAAACGCCTTGAGTTATTTCATATAGCTAAATCTTTATTTCCTGTTCATCTCAAGAGGAATTCAAGAGTTTTCAAAAATGTGATGGCTGCTTCGGCAGTCATTTATTTTGATGCTTTTGCTCGAAGATAATGGTTTTCTAGGGAAGGAATAATAATGAAGATTTTTTAAAATTTCTCAAGGAGTCAAGCCTTTATATACAAACACATAAACAACAATATTATGAGTGGATTAAAAGATAAATTGTACGAAAAGATTCAAGCACACCGCCCACGTACGACTCGTTTACTGAAAGAGTATGGCGATAAAGTGATTGATCAGGTTACCGTAGCTCAGGCTATCGGTGGAATGCGCGGAATCAAAAGTTTGGTTACCGATATTTCTTACCTCGATCCGATGGAAGGTATTCGCTATCGCGGATATACGCTTCCGGAGGTGTTCGAAAAATTGCCCAAGCCCGCGGGTGCAGAAATGCCTTATGTAGAGGGTTTGTATTATCTGTTGCTTACCGGTGAAATTCCGACGCAAGAGGAAGTGCAGGAAGTTTTGGCAGATTTTGCCAACCGTCGTGCTATTCCCCGTTATGTTTGGGATGTAAT
Organism: uncultured Prolixibacteraceae bacterium; assembly: GCA_964442545.1. GTDB lineage: Bacteria > Bacteroidota > Bacteroidia > Bacteroidales > UBA1556 > UBA6267. The sequence goes on from CAYUAN010000021.1 coordinate 6,639, forward strand.
CGATGCTTTCCCGAGTGAAAGTCATCCGATGGCGATTCTTTCTGCCGCCGTTATGACCTTGCAACGTGAGTCACGTTTCAATATTCGCTACCGCGAAGGATTCAGCAAACTTGATTACTGGGATCCTACTTATGAGGATGCAACCAACCTGATGGCCAAAATGCCCTTGATTGGTGCTTATATTTACAATAAATTGTACAATAAGGATAAAGGACACCGCTATCCGGATGCAAGCCTGGATTTGGGCGCCAACTTCGCCTATATGATGGGTAAAGATAAGCCTTATGATGATGTTTCACGTATGTACTTCATCATCCATGCCGATCACGAAAGTGGTAACGTAAGTGCACATACCGGTCACCTGGTAGCTTCTGCACTTTCCGATGTTTATTATGCTACTTCCGCTATGATTAACGGATTGGCCGGCCCGCTGCACGGATTGGCAAACCAGGAAGTATTGCGTTGGTTGCAAGGTTTGCAAGAGCAAATGGGCGGCAAAGTGCCCTCAACCGAAGAAATGAAAAAGTATGTTTGGGATACATTGAACAGCGGACAGGTAATTCCGGGTTACGGACACGCCGTATTGCGTAAAACCGACCCGCGTTATTCTGTTCAACGCGATTTCTGTCTCACCCATATGCCGGATGACGAGCTCTTTAAGCTGGTATCCAAACTGTACGAAGTGGTACCGGATATCTTGCAAGAGCATGGTAAAGCCAAGAACCCATGGCCGAATGTGGATGCACAATCAGGTGTTGTTCAGTGGCACTATGGCGTTCGTGAGTACGATTTCTATACCGTACTGTTTGCCATTGGCCGTTCAATCGGTGTACTGTCCAACATCGTTTGGGACCGTGCATTAGGTTATCCGCTTGAGCGTCCTAAGTCGGTTACTACCGATATGTTGGAGAAGATGGCCGGCGTAAAATAGATTTAAGGTAAATTAGACTATATTTGAAATCTCATTCCGCTTGCCACAGGCAGGCGGATGAGATTTTTTAAGTATTTCAATAATCACATAAAATACAATACACAATGAAAAAAGTAACTGTTGTCGGAGCCGGAAACGTAGGAGCTACCTGCGCTGATGTTTTGGCTCAAAAGAATTTCCTGGATGAAGTAGTTTTGATTGATATCAAAGAAGGATTTGCCGAAGGTAAAGCTTTGGATATTTGGGAAGCTGCCGCAATCAATCATTTTGATACCCGCGTAAGCGGTTATACCAATGATTATTCAAAAACCGCCGGTTCGGAGGTAGTGGTAATCACTTCCGGTATTCCGCGTAAGCCGGGCATGTCGCGCGACGATTTGATTTCTACCAACGCCAAAATTATGATGGACGTGGTAGGCAAGGTGCAGGAGTATTCTCCCGATGCCATTATTATCGTTGTTGCCAATCCGCTGGACGTAATGACTTATGCTGCGCATATGGCTTCCGGTAAGCCCGCCAATAAGGTATTCGGTATGGCCGGTATTTTGGATACAGCCCGTTATCGTGCTTTCCTGGCTACCGAGCTTAATGTTTCGCCTAACGATATCCAGGCACTGCTGATGGGTGGCCATGGTGATACGATGGTTCCCTTGCCGCGTTTTACAACCGTTTCGGGTATTCCCGTAACGACCCTGGTTAAGGAAGACCGCTTGAACGAAATAATTGAGCGCACCAAAAAAGGTGGCGGCGAAATCGTGAAATTGCTGGGTACTTCCGCTTGGTATGCTCCGGGTGCTGCTGCTGCGCAAATGGTTGAGTCAATCGTTAACGACCAAAAGCATATCTTCCCGGTATGTGTTCGTTTGGATGGCCAGTGGGGTCAAAAAGATGTATATCTCGGAGCTCCGGTTCGTTTGGGCCGCGAAGGTATCGAGGAAATCATCGAAATAGAACTGAACGATAAAGAATTGGCCGATTTGGAAACTTCTTCAAAAGCCGTTAAATCGGTAATGGATGTTTTTGATGGAATGAATTTACTCTAAGCATCGCGCTTAGTTTTCGACCATAAAACATTAAAGGGTAAACCGGGTTTTCGGTTTGCCCTTTTTTTTGTTTCCCGCAGATTACGCAGATTAACGCAGAAATAAATCAGTACAAATCCGCGAAATCTGCGGAAAATAAATTATAATACACAAAAAAGACGCTGTAATAGATTGATAATTAGAAAATAATTACTATACTTGCATATCAAAAAATAAATAAGAATGCTCAAAGGTTTACTTTTAATAACGATTTTTGGTGTGTTGATTCTCCGTAAGTGGGGGGGCACAAGTATTTAGAGTGTAAAACACATTCGTGGATTAGCTCTCCTTTTGTTTGTTAGTAAGTATTAAAGATTTAAGTTCGTTATTTCGTAGTTTAATGTTCATTAAGTTGGATACTATGCCTGGACAAGCGGGACAGCCACTTATCCTAAATAGGGATTAAGTGGCACATTCGTTAGCAAATGGATGAGAAACGCAGTAAATAGTATTAAAAACATTAAAAACATAAAACATTAATCGATTAAAACATTGCTAATCTTAGCAGTATTTACAATAGCCTTTATGACATCTTGTAATAAGGACAAGGTTTTGGAACAAGAATCATATAGCAAATCAAGCACAGCGCGCTTGAATACCGAGTTAAATAATGAGGATATGGAAGCGGATATAAATGAATTTATTGATAAATTGGAAAATCCATCAACATCTGCAGATATGAATTACGAAGAGGCCTTTGAGTATATTGAAGCCACATTGAATTATAAATATGTGAATTACGATTATTCAAAGTGTGCCAATACTTCGGAATTTACAGGAGAAATAAGTATCAGTGTAGATGCAGATAACAATATGACTATGGCGGCAATAAAGACAGCCTATGATAGCATATTGAACGATTGGCATAATAAGTATTACAGTATAAGCGAAACCGAAAAAACACCCATAGTATTTGATATTACCGAAGTGACAAACACAAGTGTTTCTTATACAATGGTGGTAGGATATGGTTATATTGATTTGTCTTTGTGGGGGGATAACTATGTAGTGCCTACAAATAGCATCTATTTTATGGCGGCAGCCACTGCTATGACAAATGGTATGAATGCACAGATTAATAATAATCAAATTCAACGATGCCCTTCAGGTAGTCGTGTATATTATGTTGTCTTAGGTTCCAAATTTATAAAAGCACCTCAGAACTATCCTAGTGGAACGGATGATATCAGTTTGCCTGGAACGGATGGTTATACTGACTATAGGTTTTTCTTTTCAAGTAAAGATCCAGCGTATAATAATCCTCATTTTTATTTAAGTACAACAAGTGCATTTAATGAATACGGGTTTTATAAAGATCAATATGGTCAATATATTACCGATTATGCTTTTAATAATGGCGGCAATAGAGTTAGTTTTCAGAATATTTATGGTGTTGCTTTCAAGGATCAGTACAACTCTGATTACACTGGATACCATAATTGTTACTTTTATTATGGAAAGGAATATTACACCATAACTAGCTTATCGACGCTTTAATAATCTATGAAAGGAGGTTAGCCCTCCTTTCTTTTACAAATTTATTATTTTAATTATGAGAAAATTGATATTGCTTTTCCTAAGTATTCATCTATCGCTTATGACATTCGGTCAATCATTCAACGATTTAACATTTATTTCCAATTATTCCACAAATTTGATAGATATTATTGAGCTAGATTCATTTTATATAATAACAGGCATGCAGCAAGATACCATTGTGCAATGGTATACGCACAATCTTAGACGAAGGG